>NZ_JACVVF010000040.1:0-44049 GCF_016648095.1 Pseudomonas sp. S32 | reverse complement strand
GGTCAGCGAAGGCGGCCAGATCACCTATACCGTGACGCTGACCAACAAAGACGGCTTGCCGATCAACAACCACGCCGAGCTGTACTTCCACTTGAAAGATGGCACCACCGTCGTGGTACCCGCCAATGGCACTGTGGGTTCAGCAACCGCGACGGCACCGGATAACGTCTATATCGGCGCCAACCCACCTGTACAGAACGCCATCGTGTCGGTCAGTGGTGCCGATGCTTGGAAGTTCGAACAACTGACGTTGGACAAAACGCCAGTCAGCACTGCCGTGACCGACGAGCCAGGCTCGGGCACTCCAGGCTCGGGCAACCAAGGCGACCTGGTTCAGGTGAACATCGTTGCCGACCAGGCGTCGGTGAACGAGGCTACGGCGCCGACCTTCACCCTGACCCTGAACCGCGCACTGGACAAGGACCTGACCGTCACCCTGAGCAACAACGCCATCGTTGTGTTCAAGGCGGGCGAGACGACCAAGTCCTATGCCGCACCGGCACAAGGCGATGACGTCTTCAAAGATGAAGGCACAATCCAAGTGGGCATCACCAAGGCCGAAGTCCCGAACGCCACGTTCGAGAACCTGGTCATCGGCGGCCCAGCTTCGGTCAACGTCACCGACACCATCAGCAAGGTCACCGCGGTGCTGTCTGTGGATAACACCACCGTGGCCGAAGGCGGCAAGATCACCTACACCGTTACCCTGGTGAGCGAAGACAGCAGCCTGCCAGTTACTGGTCACGGCGGTGTGACCGTGACCCTGACCGGTGGCACCCAGGTGTTCATCGCTGCCGGCTCCGCCAGCGGCACCGTGAGCATCAACGCACCCGACGACGTGTATGTCGGTGGCCAGCCTTCGATCGTGAAAGCGATTACCGACCTGGCAGTTGCCGGCGACAAGCAGTTTGAAAACCTGGTAGCCAACAAAACGTCCGTCACTACAGCTGTGACCGATGAGCCTGCTGGCCAGGGCGACCTGGTACAGGTGAACATCGTGGCCAACCAGGCTTCTGTCAACGAAGCCACCGCGCCGCTCTTCACGCTGACCTTGAACCGTGCGCTGGACAAAGACCTCACTGTTACCCTGAGCAACAACGCCACGGTTGTGTTCAAGGCAGGTGAAACCAGCAAGTCCTACACCGCACCGGCACAAGGCGATGACGTCTTCAAAGACGAAGGCAAAATCGAAGTAGGCATCACCAAGGCCGAAGTCCCGAACGCCACGTTCGAGAACCTGGTCATCGGCGGCCCAGCTTCGGTGAACGTCACCGACACCATCAGCAAGGTCACCGCTGTGCTGTCTGTGGATAACAACACCGTGGTTGAAGGTGGCAAGATCACCTACACCGTCACCTTGGTGAGCGAAGACAGCAGCCTGCCGGTCACTGGCCACGGCGGTGTGACCGTGACCCTCACCGGTGGCACCCAGGTGTTCATCGCTGCTGGCTCCGCCAGCGGCACTGTGAGCATCAACGCACCCGATGACGTGTATGTCGGTGGCCAGCCTGCGATCGTGAAAGCGATTACCGACCTGGCAGTTGCCGGCGACAAGCAGTTCGAGAACCTGGTGGCCAACAAAGCAACTGTGACCACCACCGTGACAGACGAACCGGCCGGCCAGGGCGACCTGGTGCAGGTCAATATCGTGGCCGACCAGGCGTCGGTGAACGAGGCTACTTCACCGACCTTCACGCTGACCCTGAACCGCGCGCTGGACAAGGATCTGACCGTCACGCTGAGCAACAACGCCACCGTTGTATTCAAGGCGGGCGAGACGACCAAGTCCTATGCCGCTCCGGCACAAGGCGATGACGTCTTCAAAGATGAAGGCAAAATCCAAGTAGGCATCACCAAGGCTGAAGTCCCGAACGCCACGTTCGAGAACCTGGTCATCGGCGGCCCAGCTTCGGTCAACGTCACCGACACCATCAGCAAGGTCACCGCGGTGCTGTCTGTGGATAACACCACCGTGGCCGAAGGTGGCAAGATCACCTACACCGTCACCCTGGTGAGCGAAGACAGCAGCCTGCCAGTCACTGGCCATGGCGGCGTTACCGTGACCCTCACCGGTGGCACTCAGGTGTTCATCGCTGCCGGCTCCGCCAGCGGCACCGTGAGCATCAACGCACCCGATGACGTGTATGTCGGTGGCCAGCCTTCGATCGTGAAAGCGATTACCGACCTGGCAGTTGCCGGCGACAAGCAGTTCGAGAACCTGGTGGCTAGCAAAAACTCGGTCACCACTGCCGTGACCGACGAGCCTGCTGGCCAGGGTGATCTGGTACAGGTCAACATCGTCGCCAACCAGGCCTCTGTAAACGAGGCTACGGCACCGACCTTCACCCTTAGCTTGAACCGTGCACTGGACAAGGACTTGACTGTCACCCTGAGCAACAACGCCACGGTGGTGTTCAAGGCGGGTGAAACCAGCAAGTCTTACACCGCACCGGCCCAGGGCGATGATGTCTTCAAAGATGAGGGCAAAATCGAAGTCGGCATCTCCAAAGCCGAGGTCCCGAACGCCACATTCGAGAACCTGGTCATCGGCGGCCCGGCGTCGGTCAACGTCACCGACACCATCAGTAAGGTCACCGCGGTGCTGTCTGTGGATAACGCCACCGTGGTCGAAGGTGGCAAGATCACCTACACCGTCACCCTGGTGAGTGAAGACAGCAGCCTGCCAGTCACTGGTCACGGCGGTGTGACCGTGACCCTGACCGGTGGCACCCAGGTGTTCATCGCTGCCGGCTCCGCCAGCGGCACCGTGAGCATCAACGCCCCAGACGACGTGTATGTGGGCGGCCAGCCTTCGATCGTGAAAGCGATTACCGACCTGGCAGTTGCCGGCGACAAGCAGTTCGAAAACCTGGTAGCCAACAAAGCTTCGGTCACCACCGCCGTCACTGACGAGCCTGCTGGCCAGGGCGACCTGGTACAGGTGAACATCGTGGCCAACCAAGTTTCGGTGAACGAAGCCACGGCACCTACCTTTACCCTTAGCTTGAACCGTGCACTGGACAAGGACCTGACTGTCACCCTGAGCAACAACGCCACCGTTGTGTTCAAAGCAGGTGAAACCACCAAGTCCTACACCGCACCTGCTCAGGGCGATGACGTCTTCAAAGATGAAGGCAAAATCCAAGTGGGCATCACCAAGGCCGAAGTCCCGAACGCCACGTTCGAGAACCTGGTCATCGGCGGCCCAGCTTCGGTGAACGTCACCGACACCATCAGCAAGGTCACTGCGGTGCTGTCTGTGGATAACACCACCGTGGTCGAAGGCGGCAAGATCACCTACACCGTCACCCTGGTGAGTGAAGACAGCAGTCTGCCAGTCACTGGCCACGGCGGTGTGACCGTGACCCTGACCGGTGGTACCCAGGTGTTCATCGCTGCCGGCTCCGCCAGCGGCACCGTGAGCATCAACGCACCAGATGACGTGTATGTCGGTGGCCAGCCTTCGATCGTGAAAGCGATCACCGACCTGGCAGTTGCCGGCGATAAACAGTTCGAAAACCTGGTGGCCAACAAAACGTCGGTTACTACAGCTGTGACTGATGAGCCTGCTGGCCAGGGCGACCTGGTACAGGTGAACATCGTGGCCAACCAGGCTTCTGTCAACGAAGCCACAGCGCCGCTCTTCACGCTGACCTTGAACCGTGCGCTGGATAAAGACCTCACTGTTACCCTGAGCAATAACGCCACGGTTGTGTTCAAGGCAGGTGAAACCAGCAAGTCCTACACCGCACCGGCTCAGGGCGATGATGTCTTCAAAGACGAAGGCAAAATCCAAGTGGGCATCACCAAGGCCGAAGTCTCGAACGCCACGTTCGAGAACCTGGTCATTGGCGGCCCAGCTTCGGTCAACGTCACCGACACCATCAGCAAGGTCACTGCGGTGCTGTCTGTGGATAACAACACCGTGGTCGAAGGTGGCAAGATCACCTACACCGTCACCCTGGTGAGTGAAGACAGCAGCCTGCCAGTCACTGGCCACGGCGGTGTGACCGTGACCCTGACCGGTGGTACCCAGGTGTTCATCGCTGCCGGCTCCGCCAGCGGCACCGTGAGCATCAACGCACCAGACGACGTGTATGTGGGTGGCCAGCCTGCGATCGTGAAAGCGATTACCGACCTGGCAGTTGCCGGCGACAAGCAGTTCGAGAACCTGGTAGCCAACAAGGCCTCGGTGACCACCGCCGTGACCGACGAACCTGCGGGCCAGGGCGACTTGACCACCGTGGGCATCAGCGGCACCACATCACTGACCGAAGGTGAAACGGCCCACTACACACTGACCCTGAGCAATCCGTCGAAAGCTGAAGTCACCATCACCCTCAGCTATTCCGGCACCGCCAAGAACGGTGAAGACTTCACGGGCGTTACCACCGTCAAGATCCCGGCCAACAGCTCTGGGGTGACCTTCGACGTACCGACCATCGATGACAAGCTGGTGGAAGGTACCGAGAACTTCACGGTGAAGATCGACAGTGCCACTGGTGGCAACTTCGAAAACCTGCAGGTCGACAGCAGCAAGGGCAGCGTCACTACGGCCATCATCGACAACGACAACCTGCCAGTGTCGCCGGGCGGTGCTGTGTACGGCGTCGAAGATACCGACTACGTGTTCGCCTGGAATGACTTCAAGGTCACCGACCCAGACGGCAACACCGGCCTGTTTGTGACCATCACTTCGCTGCCGGTTGCCGGTAGCCTGAAGTTCTTCAATGGTACTGCCTGGACCAACGTCACCGTGGGCCAGGTGGTCAGCCAGGCGGACATCACTGCCAGCAAGTTGAAGTTCGTGCCGCTGCTCAACCAGTCCGGCGCCGATGGCTACGGCGGCACCGGTGTGGGCAACCAGCAGGCTGACTACGCACAGTTCAAGTACAAACCGAACGACGGCACCAACCTGGGCACCGAAGTGACCATGAAGGTCGATATCAGCCCGGTGGCAGACATGCCGACGCTGGCAATCGGCAGTGCCGATGTCGAGTCCAAAGGGCTGACCAAGGAAGTGTGGACCAGCCTTAAAAACCTGGGCACCGGCGGCAACGGTATTACCGGCGACGAGCTGAAGACGGTGTTTGCCAACTCTGGCAACGCCAATTCCAGCGGCACCATCACCAACGTGCAGTCCGACGGCAACGTGAACGCGGGTACCGGTTCGAAGACGTCCGGCCTGATCTACCTGGAAGCTGGCAAAACCTACACCTTCAGCGGTACGGCTGACGACAGCTTCCTGGTGAACGTAGGCGGCAAGGCCGTAGTTACCACCACCTGGGGCGGTGGTGGCCAGGTGTCCGGCACCTTCACGCCGGCCTCCTCGGGTTATTACCCAATCGAGATCTACCATGCCAACCAGTCTGGCCCGGGTAGCTATGACCTGAATATCCAGGTGGGCTCCGGTGCCGTGACGGACCTGAGCAGCTCGAACATCAAGATGTACCAGAACGTCACCGAGATGGGTAACGCTGGCCTGAGCGTGTCCGACATGCACACGGTCAACGGCCAGAATTACTACGACGGCTACAAGCTCAACGAAGGGCCTGAGAATGGCACGGTCAAACTGGTCGGTATCTCTACCGCCCTGACCGACACAGACGGCTCCGAAAGCCTGAACGTGAAGCTGTCCGGCATCCCGGCAGGCTCGGTGGTCAGTGATGGTGCTGGCCATACCGCCACCGTGGGCGCGTCGGGTGTGGATGTTACCGGCTGGAAGCTGGGCAGCCTCACCATCAAACCACCGGCCTACTACCAGGGCCAGTTCGACGTGAAGGTCACCTCTACCTCCACCGAGAGCGTTGGCGGCAGCAAGGCAGTCAATGAAGGCACGATCAAGGTCACGGTGTACGGGGATACCTACACGTCCACCAACCTGACCGCCGACAGCGACAACTTCACCGGTACCGGCGCCAACGAGATCATCGTGTCTGATATCGGTGGCTTCCATGTGACCCCAGGGCAGAGCTACAACCTGGCATTCATCGTGGATACCTCGGGCAGTATGAAGAACTCGGTGGATGCTGCGCAGAAAGCGCTGCAGTCTGTGTTCACCACCCTGTCCAACAGCGTGAAGGGTTCCACATCCGGTACGGTCAACGTGCTGCTGGTGGACTTCGCCACCCAGGTGAAATCGACCGTTTCGGTGAACCTGTCCGACGGTTCCGCCCTGCAGACACTGAAAAACGCACTCAGCGCAATGAGTGCCGACGGCGGTACCAACTACGAAGATGCGTTCAAGACCACGGCAAACTGGTTCCAGAACCTGAAAGATGCGGGTGTGTCCGGTACTAACCAGACCTTCTTCATCACCGACGGCCAGCCTACGTTCTACCAGACCGGCGAGAGGACCAACCCTACGCTTGTCAGCTACAGCAGCAGTAAGGCAAACATCATGATGGATGCCTACCTGTCGTCGATCAATTACAAGCTTGGCCAGACCGTGAACGTCAACCTGGACAGCAACAACGTCCTGCAGATCGACAGCAACGGCAACCTGGCTGTGTACAAGGCCGGCTTCTGGGGCTGGAGCACGGCTGTGAGCGGCGTGCTGCATGCGCAGGGTGATGGTACGTATGAGTTGTCGAGCCTTGCTGGCCAAGGTAACTACGCCGACGCCGACACCGTCAGCAACTCCAAGAGCGCGTTCGCCTTGCTCAAGGCGTTGTCGCCAACCATCGAAGCCATTGGTATCGGCAGCGGTGTAAATACCGATGACCTGAAGCCTTACGACTCTGACGGCAACCCGCAAACCAACATCGACGCCTCCAACCTGGCCAATGCGGTACTCGGCCATACCGACGCCACGGCGCCAGGCAATGACACGGTCAATGGCGGTGACGGCAACGACATCATCTTCGGCGACCTGATCACCATGCCGTCGGTTGCAGGCAACGGCATCGAAGCGCTGCAGAACTATGTCGCGATGAAGACCGGCGTGGATTCCAGTGCCGTGGACAGCAAGGCGATGCACCAGTACATCACCGAGCATTACAAAGAGTTCGATATCTCCGGTACCAACGACGGCAATGACATTCTGTCGGGCGGTAACGGCAACGATATTCTCTTTGGCCAAGGCGGCAACGACATACTGGACGGTGGCAAGGGCAATGACATCCTGCTGGGCGGCTCCGGCAACGACATCCTCATTGGCGGCCCGGGTGACGATATCCTGATCGGTGGCAGCGGTGCCGACACCTTCGTATGGAAGGCCGGCGACTACGGCAACGATGTGATCAAGGACTTCAACAAGGGTGAAGGCGACCGTATCGACCTCAAGGACCTGCTGCAGGGCGAGAAGGGCAGTACGATCGACAACTACCTGAAGCTCACCACGGTGGAAGGTACGACCACGCTCCAGGTCAGCAGTGAAGGCAAGCTCAATGCTACCGGTGGCCTGGCCAACGTCGATGTCACCATCAAGCTGGAAGGTGTGAACTGGTCCAACCAATCGATCAACTCGTTGATCAGCGGTGCCGACCCCACCATCATCATCCATAACAAGGACAGCTGATCACCGTGCACGGGGCGGCCTCCAACGCCGCCCCAATGCGCCTGCCAGGCTTCCCCGCCTAACGACCACAGCGCATAATCCGGCGCCGGGCCAACGTGCCCGGCGCTTTTTGCCTATGCTGCTGTCTACTGACAAGGAACCACTGTGACGAGGGACTCTGCCATGTTCTACGTGCAACGCGACGCTGCCGGCCAGTTGCTGCGGGTAGAAGCAGCCGCTTTTGACGAATTCACCGAAATGCTCCCGGCCGACCATGCCGACATCCAGGAGTGGTTCGCCGATGACGTCGTGGAAAACAGCCTGAACCAGCTCAAGCAAAGCGACCTGGACATGATCCGTGTGCTTGAGGACCTGATCGATGTGCTCACCGCCAAGGGCGTGTTCAAGATCACCGACCTGCCTCCCGGCGCCCAGGCCAAGTTGCTGAACCGTTCCACGGCGCGCAAGGCGCTCAGCAGCCTCAACAACCTGATCGTAGAAGAAGAGGAGGGTGGCTTGATCTGATCGCGGATCAGGCCAGAATGGACGAACTATGTTTATTCTTTAAAGGTATTTAAATAATTTTTCTTATGCATTTATAGTTCACCCCACTGCGTACCCGTCGACCAATCGATGCGCCGCACGACTTGAACCCACACGGGAATACCCCGTGCGTTTCTGATCGTTGCGCGTCCTGGAGTCGCGCACTGCGTGGAGTGAAAAATGCCAGCCGCCTCGAACGCCTTGTCGACCCCCGACAGCGCCCAGCCGCAACGCTTCGAAATCCGCCCGTTCTCCGGTGCCGTTGGCGCCGAGATTATCGGCCTGGACCTTGCCCAGCCGGTCAATGCCAAGGATTTCAGCCGTATCCATCGCGCTCACCTCGATCACCATGTGCTGGTGTTCCGCGACCAGCGCATCAGCCCCCAGCAACAGATTGCCTTCAGCCGCCGCTTCGGCGAGCTTCAGATTCACGTGCTCAAACAGTTCCTGTTGGCCGGCCACCCAGAAATTCTGATTGTTTCCAACATCGTCGAGAACGGCCAGAACATCGGCCTGGGCGATGCCGGCAAGTTCTGGCATTCAGACCTGTCGTACAAAGCGTTGCCCAGCCTGGGTTCGATGTTGCACGCCCAGGAGCTGCCAAGCGAAGGCGGTGACACCCTGTTCGCCGACATGCACAAGGCCTGGGAGGCTGTGCCCGATGCGCTGCGCAAGGTCATTGCCGGGCGCGATGCCGCGCACTCCTACACCGCGCGCTATGCCGAAACCAAGTTCGAAGGCAACTGGCGCCCCACCCTTACCGCCGAGCAGCTGGCCCAGGTTCAGGAAGTGATCCACCCGGTGGTGCGCACGCACCCCGAGAACGGCCGCAAGGCCCTGTTCGTCAGCGAAGGGTTTACCACCCGCATCGTCGGCTTGCCGGACGATGAAAGCCGTGACGTGCTGCAGCAGCTCTACGCCCTGAGCGTGCTGGAGCAGAACATCTACCGCCATCAGTGGCAGCCGCACGACCTGGTGTTCTGGGACAACCGCTCGCTCATCCACCTGGCCGCCGGCTGCCCCGCGCACCTGCGGCGCAAACTCTACCGCACCACCATCCAGGGCGATGCCCCGTTCTGACGACTGAGGAAACCATCATGCGCAAATCCATCAGCCGCCTGGCGGCAAGCATCGGCCTGGGCGCAAGCCTGGTCGTGGGCAGCCTGGCAGCCCCTAACCTGGCTCATGCCGAAGGCAAGATCCGCATCGCCGAACAGTTCGGCATCGTCTATCTGCTGTTGAACGTAGTGCGAGACCAGCACCTGATCGAAAAGCACGGCAAGCAGCAGGGCATCGACATCGAAGTCGACTGGGCCCAGTTGTCTGGCGGCTCTGCCATCAATGATGCATTGCTGTCTGGCTCGGTGGATATCGCGGGGGCAGGGGTAGGCCCGCTGCTTACCGTGTGGGACCGCACCAAGGGGCGGCAGAACGTCAAGGCCGTTGCCTCGTTGGGCAACTTCCCGTATTACCTGGTCAGCAGCAACCCAGCTGTAAAAACCATTGCTGATATCTCAGACAAAGACCGCATCGCAGTGCCGGCAGTGGGGGTATCTGTGCAGTCGCGCTTCCTGCAGTACGCGGCAGCGCAGCAGTGGGGCGACGCTCAATACAACCGGCTGGACAAATACACCCTTGCCGTACCGCACCCTGACGCCACTGCCGCACTGCTGGCAGGGGGAACGGAGCTTAACGGCCACTTCTCCAACCCGCCGTTCCAGGACCAGGCGCTGGCCAACAAGAACGTGCATGTAGTGCTCAACAGCTACGACCTGCTTGGGCCGAATTCGCCCACCCTGCTGTTTGCGACTGAAAAATTCCGCAAGGACAACCCCAAGACCTACAAGGCGTTTGTCGATGCCCTGGCTGAAGCCGCCACCTTTGCCCAGAACGACAAGGCGGCCGCTGCCGACACCTACATCCGCGTGACCAAAGCCAAGATCGACCGTGAAACACTGATCAAACTGATCGACAACCCGCAGTACGAATTCACCGTCACCCCAAAGAACACCTACAAGCTTGCCGAATTCCTCTACCGGGTAGGCGCCATCAAGCACAAGCCTGAATCGTGGAAGGACTACTTCTTCCAGGATGAACGCCCGCTGCAGGGGAGCTGAGCGCATGACCGCATCATTGCCAGGCCACACGGTCAGCAACCTCAACGGTGTGGCCACGCCGCCGCTGCTGAAAGTGGATGACCTCACCCTCGAATACCGTACCCGGCAACGCGTGGTGCGCGCCACGCACCAGGTGAGTTTCGAGGTAGACCCGGCGGACCGCTTCGTGCTGCTCGGCCCATCCGGTTGCGGCAAGTCCACCTTGCTCAAGGCAGTGGCCGGCTTCATTCAGCCCCAGGCGGGGCAGATCGTGCTGCAGGGGCAGCCGGTCAGCGGCCCCGGCCCGGACCGTATCGTCGTATTCCAGGAGTTTGACCAGTTGCCGCCCTGGAAAACGGTAAAGCAAAACGTGATGTTCCCGCTGTTGGTATCGGGCCAACTGAAACGCGCAGAGGCTGAAGAGCGGGCGCTGCACTACCTGGAGAAAGTCGGCCTGGCAGCCTTTGCAGATGCCTACCCGCACACCCTGTCGGGCGGCATGAAGGCGCGCGTGGCCATTGCCAGGGCCTTGGCCACGCAGCCGAAGATCCTGCTGATGGACGAACCGTTCGCGGCGCTCGACGCGCTGACTAGGCGCAAGATGCAGGAAGAACTGCTGCTGCTGTGGGAGGAGGTGCGCTTCACCCTGCTGTTCGTTACCCACTCCATCGAGGAAGCCCTGGTGGTAGGCAACCGCATTTTGCTGCTGTCGCCTCACCCCGGGCGGGTACGCGCCGAAGTGCACAGTCACCAATACGGCCTGGGCAGCCTGGGTGGCAGCGATTTCCAGGCCAGTGCCCGGCGTATCCACCGCTTGCTGTTCGATGAAGCCGATACCCCCGAACAAGCCGAAGGCCTTGGCTTCAACGACATCCGCATCGCCTACTGAGAGGAGCTTCAGCCATGACCACTACCCCTGTACGCCAGGAATACGAGGTGCAGCTGGAGCCGTTGCTCAGTGTGCCTGTGGAACGCAACCTGCCGTTGGCTCAGCGCCTGTGGCAACACGGCTGGCTACGCAAGGCGGTTATCCTGCTGGTGCTGGCCCTGCTGTGGGAGGCCGTTGCCCGTTACCAGGACAACGACCTGCTGCTGCCGACCTTCCTGCAGACAGCCACGGCGCTGTGGGGCGGCCTGGTCAGCGGTGAGTTGCCGGCCAAGGTTGGCGTGTCGCTGGTCATCCTGCTCAAGGGTTACGTGCTTGGGATCATCCTGGCCTTCGGCCTCACCAGCCTGGCGGTGTCGACCCAGCTGGGGCGTGACCTGCTGGGCAGCTTGACCTCCATGTTCAACCCCTTGCCCGCCATCGCCCTGTTGCCACTGGCCTTGCTGTGGTTCGGGCTGGGTGACAACAGCCTTATCTTCGTACTGGTGCACTCCGTGCTGTGGGCGTTGGCGCTCAATACCTATGCCGGTTTTCTTGGGGTGTCCGAAACCTTGCGCATGGCGGGGCGCAACTATGGCCTGAGAGGGCTGCGGCTGGTGCTGCACATCCTGGTGCCGGCAGCCCTGCCGTCGATCCTGTCCGGGCTCAAGATCGGTTGGGCATTCGCCTGGCGCACCCTGATTGCAGCAGAGCTGGTGTTCGGCGCCAGCAGCGGCAAAGGCGGCCTTGGCTGGTACATCTTCCAGAACCGCAACGAGCTGTACACCGACAAGGTGTTTGCCGGGCTTGCAGTGGTGATTCTGATCGGGTTGCTGGTGGAGGGCCTGGTATTCAATACCCTCGAGCGGTTGACCGTGCGCCGCTGGGGTATGCAGCGCTGACCTGCTACGGTTTCAGGTCCTGATACTGCGCTGCTGCATTGGTCAGGATCTTGCCAATCTCGTCGCGCAACTGCGCCGGTTGCTCGACCACCACCCCATCACCCTGGCTCAACAGCCACCACCGCAACGGGCAACCATCGCTGACCGTGGCCCGCAGCTGATGGCCCTGCTTGTGCGCCGTCAGCTGCATGTCGCTGCTCAATGGCGCTTCGCGCAGTTGCCGGGCCAGCGTGTCACTGATGCGGGCAACCAGTTCGATGCCGTCGCCCTGCACAGGCAGCACGGCATCACCGCGTAAATGGGCGAGCAGGTCCGAACTGCCGCGCAATTCACCCACGGCACTGGCCGACCAGTGCCAGCCGAACGGGATGCTCTTGTCATTGCGCTCCAGTGGAAAGATCAGTGACAGCTCGTTGAGGTCACGCTCTACGGTGCGTTTGCTGACGCTAAAGCCCAGGTCTCGCAGGCGCCAGACCAGTTCGGAGCTGGTGATGCCGGGGGAGCGGCTGGGCAACTGGCGCAGCAGTGCCCACTGACGGCTTAAGGTGGCGCGAGTGGTGGCGAACGGCAAAAGATAACGTCCTTGTCTAGGCTTGCCGCAATAGGATGGCGGCATGCGAGGGGCATGGCAATTGGCCACAGACCGCTCAGATCAAGTAAGTGACGTTTGGTTGCCTGGTACCGTATCGTTCGCGACAGGTTTTGACGTGCCGTCCCGCAGAATCACGCCTCATCACAGCCGAAGGTTGGGGTTGTGCGTCGTTCAATGAGGATGAACATGTCTGCTGCCAGCAATATCCATTCGCTGCTTGCCCGCCTTCTTCCCGAGCGGGTCATCACCCCGCCAGCCGCCGTGGGGAAGCGACAGCGGTTGTTTGCCGGGGTCGGGCTGCCCAGCCAACGCTCCCTGCTGGTCAGCCGCCTGGACGAGGCCAGCGACCTGCAGGCGGTGTATCGCGACCTGCGGCTACAAGCGTTGCAGGGCAACGTGGCAGCCCTCAATGACTTGGGCTGGATCTGGCTGAACGGCAAGTACTGGCGTGCCGATACCGTGCTGGCGGGGCACCTGTTGCGCATGGCAGCGTTGCAGGGGAGTGCGGCGGCATGGTTCAACCTTGGGCAGCAACACTACTTTGGCAAAGGCGTCGAGCCTTCCTACATGCAGGCAGCAGAGTGCTACCGGCAGGCCTTCGAGCGGGGCATGTTGCATGCCGCTGCCGCGTTGGGCGACCTGCTGGAAGAAGAAGTGTGTGACGGCGAGCTTCAATGGCAGGTAGACCCTGCGCAGGCTTACCAGTGGTTCCTGCGCGGTGCCGAGCAGGGCGAGGCGCGCTGCCGCTTCGAAGTCGGTTACCGCCTGATGCACGGGCTGTACGTGCAGGCTGAGCTCAAGCCTGCCTTGTACTGGCTGGAACTGGCTGCCGCAGCGGGCGTAGTACAGGCGGCCGAGGAACTGGCTGTGCACTTCAGCAGCCGCGATAAGGTGCGCTACGAACAGTGGCGGGACCGTGCCGTGCAGATGGGCAGCACCTTGGCCCTGACAATGAAACTGGAAGACCAGATTCACCCATGATGTGCAGCCTTTGCGGTGTGCCCTCCGTCGGCAGCGGTTGACGAGAGGGGGAGGGCCAGGCGTATATTGATAGTTAGCAAACTATGAATATAGCTGGTCTACCTATGTCCCTTGATCTTCTGCGCCTGCAGGTCAGCAGCGGCTTGGTGGTTGCTGCTCGCCACTGGCGGCGCATCTGCCACAACGCGTTGACCGGCTACGGTATCTCCGAGGCCTGCGCGGCGCCGCTGCTGATGATCGTGCGCCTGGGCGATGGTGTGCACCAGGTTGCCGTGGCCCAGGCTGCCGGCCTGGAGAGCCCTTCGCTGGTACGTCTGCTCGACCAGCTGTGCAAAGCCGGCCTGGTAGTGCGCAGTGAAGACCCGCTGGACCGGCGGGCCAAGGCCCTGAGCCTGACCGACGCAGGCCGCACGCTGGCCGAAGCCATCGAAGCCGAACTGGTCAGGTTGCGTGGCGATGTGCTGGGCGGTGTCGACCAGGCGGACCTCGACGGTGCGTTGCGCGTGCTGCGTGCCTTCGAAGCAGCCGGCCTGGGCAGCGCGGGAGGCCCGGCATGAACGGCTTCTTCAGTTCGGTACCGCCGGCCCGTGACTGGTTTTATGGTGTGCGCACCTTCGCCGCCTCCATGATCGCGTTGTACATCGCGCTGCTGATGCAGCTGCCACGCCCTTACTGGGCCATGGCTACGGTGTACATCGTCTCCAGCCCGTTCCTCGGCCCTACCAGCTCCAAGGCACTGTACCGCGCCTTGGGGACCTTGCTGGGCGCCGCCGGGGCGGTGCTGCTGGTACCGCCGCTGGTGCAATCGCCGTTGCTGCTCAGCATCGCCATTGCCCTGTGGACCGGTACCTTGCTGTTCCTCTCGCTGAACCTGCGTACCGCCAATAACTATGTACTGATGCTGGCCGGTTACACCTTGCCGATGATCGCCCTGGCCGTGGTCGACAACCCGCTGGCGGTTTTCGACGTGGCCTCCTCCCGGGCTCAGGAAATCTGCCTGGGCATTGTCTGTGCGGCAGTGGTCGGGGCCATTTTCTGGCCACGCCGGCTGGCGCCGGTGGTTGTGGGTGCGACCGGCAACTGGTTCAACGATGCCATCCGCTACAGCGATAGCTACCTGGCGCGGCTGTCTGGCACCAGTGACGTGGGTGGCATGCGCGGTGCCATGGTAACCACGTTCAACTCCCTGGAGTTGATGATCGGCCAGCTCGGCCATGAAGGCGCCGGCCCCCACACCTTGAAGAACGTACGCGAACTGCGCGGGCGCATGATCCACCTGCTGCCGGTGCTCGATGCCCTGGATGACGCGCTGACGGCGTTGCACGGCCGTGCGCCACAGCAGTTCGAACAACTGCAACCTGTGCTGGATGCCGCCCGGCAATGGCTCGCGGGCACTGCCGACAGCGCCTCGATCGGGCGCTGGGCTGCCCTGCATGCCGACATCGACCGCCTGCAGCCAGGGGCCGAGGCCCTCGACCAGCGTGCCGAGTTGCTGCTGTCCAACGCGTTTTACCGGCTCACCGAGTGGGTCGATCTGTGGCAGGACTGCTGCACCCTGCAGCATGCGCTGCGCAGCGACGATGCCACACCGTGGCGTGCCGTGTATCGGCACTGGCGCCTGGCCCGTCTGAAGCCGTTCTTTGACCGGGGCCTGATGCTGTACTCGGTAGCGTCCACCGTGCTGGCGATCATCGTGGCATGCGGGCTGTGGATTGGCCTGGGCTGGAATGACGGCGCCAGTGCGGTGATCCTGGCGGCGGTGTCATGCAGTTTCTTCGCCGCCATGGATGACCCGGCGCCACAGATCTACCGGTTCTTCTTCTGGACCCTGATGTCGGTGATCTTCTCCAGCCTGTACCTGTTCCTGGTGCTGCCCAACCTGCACGACTTCCCCATGCTGGTGCTGGCCTTCGCCGTACCCTTCATCTGCATTGGCACACTGACCGTGCAGCCGCGCTTCTACCTGGGCACCCTGCTGACCATCGTCAACACTTCCACCTTCATCAGCATTCAGGGGGCGTACGACGCGGACTTCTTCACCTTCCTCAATTCCAACCTGGCCGGGCCGGTGGGGCTGTTGTTCGCCTTCGTCTGGACCTTGGTAATGCGTCCGTTCGGGGTGGAACTGGCGGCCAAACGCATGACCCGCTTCACCTGGCGCGACATCGTCGAGATGACCGAGCCGGCCACTCTCGCGGAGCACCGTAAGGTGGGGGTGCAGATGCTCGACCGCCTGATGCAGCACCTGCCGCGGTTGTCGCAAACCGGCCAGGACAGCGGTGTAGCACTGCGCGACCTGCGCGTGGGGCTCAACCTGTTGGACCTGCTGGCCTACATGCCGCGCGCGGGGCAGCAAGGCCGCCAGCGCCTGGCCACGGTCATCGAGGAAGTGGGAGCGCATTACGCCGCCTGCCTGCGTGTCGGCGAGCGGCTGCATGCCTCAACAGCGCTGCTGCGCAGCATGGAGCGTGCGCGCCTGGCACTGAACCTGGATAACCCGCATGAACGCGGCGCGGCCCGCACCCACCTGCTGCATGCCCTGGCCGGCTTGCGCCTGGCGCTGCTGCCCGGGGTGGAGGTAATGCTGGAGCCTGCCGAACAACCGCAACTGCCTCCCGGGCTGGATGGAGCGCCACTGTGATTGGTGAACTGGATATCAGCGGGGTATTCCTGCCCACGCTGCTGGTGATGATGTTTGCGACCTACCTGCTGTTTCTGGGGGTGCATGCGGTGCTGGTGCGCGTGCACTTCTACCGCCTGGTCTGGCACCGCGCACTGTTCAACGTTGCCCTTTACGCCGTACTGCTCGGTGCGGTTGACCATTTTTGTCGAAGCCTGATGCTGCCATGAAAAAACCTTTGCTGACGCTGGGCCGTGTGGTCCTCACCCTGCTGGTCGTGACCTTTGCCGCCGTACTTGTGTGGCAGATGGTGGTGTATTACCTGTTCGCCCCCTGGACCCGCGACGGCCACATCCGTGCCGACGTGATCCAGATTGCCCCGGACGTGTCCGGGCTTATCCAGAAGGTGGAAGTGCGCGACAACCAGACCGTCAAACGCGGCGATGTGCTGTTCACCATCGACCAGGACCGTTTCACCCTGGCCCTGCGCCAGGCCAAGGCCACCCTTGGTGAGCGCCAGGAAACCCTGGCCCAGGCGTCGCGGGAAACCCGACGCAATCGCAAGCTGGGCAACCTGGTGGCTGCCGAGCAACTGGAAGAAAGCCAGTCGCGCGAAGCCCGTGCCCGGTCCGCGGTCAGCGAGGCCCAGGTGGCGGTGGATACCGCGCAGCTGAACCTCGACCGCTCGGTGGTGCGCAGCCCGGTGGACGGCTACCTCAACGACCGCGCGCCGCGCAACCATGAGTTCGTCACCGCAGGGCGGCCGGTGTTGTCGGTGGTCGACAGCGCTTCGTACCACGTCGATGGCTACTTCGAAGAAACCAAGCTGGGCGGCATCCACATTGGTGACGCGGTGGATATCCGCGTGATGGGCGACAACACCCGCCTGCGCGGGCATGTAGAAAGCTTCGCAGCCGGCATCGAGGACCGTGACCGCAGCAGCGGCGCGAACCTGCTGCCCAACGTCAACCCTGCCTTCAGCTGGGTGCGCCTGGCACAGCGTATTCCGGTGCGCATCGCCTTCGACGAAGTGCCACCGGACTTCCGAATGGTCGCCGGGCGTACCGCCACGGTTTCGATCGTGGAGGGCCAGTAGCCATGAAACAGCTGATGCTGGCGGGTATCTGCCTGTCGCTGGGCGCCTGCATGATGGTCGGCCCCGACTATGAAGTGCCCAAGGCCGCCGCCGTACAGCGCAGCGACCTGAACGGCCCGTTGCGCCAGGATAGTGGCAGCGTGGTGTCGGCACCGGTGCCCGAGGGCTGGTGGCAGCTTTATCAGGACCCACGCCTCAATGCCTTGGTGCGCCAGGCGCTCAGCGCCAATACCGAGCTGCGGGTTGCAGCGGCCAACATCGCCAAGGCTCGCGCTCAGGTCGACGTTGCCGAATCCCAGGGCGGCTTCAGCGGTGGCGTCAAGGCTGGTGCGCAGCGCCTGCAAGAGTCGGGTGAAGCCTTCCTGCTGACCGAAAAAGTGCCGGTGGCCAACATCGGCGAGGCGATCATCAGCGCCTCGTACCAGTTCGACCTGTGGGGCACCTTCAAGCGTGGTACCGAGGCTGCCAAGGCCAATGCCGATGCGGTGCAGGCGGCTGCCGACACGGCGCGCATCACCTTGGTGGCGGATGTGGTCAAGGCCTATACCCAGGTGTGCTCGGCCAACGAGGAATACCACATTGCCCGCGAGTCACTCGACCTGCAGCAGCAGAGTGTGCAATTCAGCCAGCGCCTGCGTGATGCGGGCCGTGGCGATGAAACCCAGGTCACCCGCTCGCAAACCCAGTTCAAATCGTTGCGCGCCGAGTTGCCGCGCTTCAAGGCCGAGCGTGAAACGGGCCTGTATACCCTGGCGGCGCTGCTGGCCAAGCCGGTGGATCAGTTGCCGGCCGGCACTGCCGAGTGTGCCGAACTGCCACAGCTTCATCAGTTGGTACCGGTCGGCGATGGCGCGGCGCTGCTCAAGCGCCGCCCTGACGTGCGCCAGGCCGAGCGGCAACTGGCTGCTGCCACAGCCACTATTGGCGTTGCTACTGGCGCGTTGTACCCAGACATCAGCATCGGTGCCCAGGTCGGTACCATTGGCATCCTTGACAACCTGGGCGAGCCTGCAACCAACCGCTGGGGCTTTGGTCCGCAGATCAGCTGGTCCATCCCTACCAATGGCACCCGGGCGCGCATTCGCATGGCTGAAGCCTCTACCCAGGCGGCGTTGGCCCATTTTGACGGTGTAGTGCTGAACGCCATTCGCGAAACCCAGACCCGGCTTGCCCAGTACAGCGCCTTGCTTGACCGCCGTGATGCACTGGCCGAGGCAGAAAGGTCGGCGAAAGAAGCGGCAGACCAGACCCACCGCTATTACCAGGCAGGGCGCGAATCGTTTTTGGCGGACTTGCAGGCAACACGCACCTACACCGATATGCGTGCGCAACTGGCGGCGGCGAACAGCCAGGTGGCGGTGGGGCAGATTGGGGTGTTCCTTGCATTGGGTGGCGGCTGGAGGGAGAGCGCCAAGCCTTAGGCCAATAGCCGGCAGGGCTGCTCCCTTAGCTTGGCTGCAGACGCTGGCTCTTGGTAATGCGGAGGTTGACCGCCGACTGATTTGTAGCAAGATTTTTCATGAAATCTGCCCACAAACCTTGAGGCAAGCTGAGTGGAAGTGAACAATGTTCTCTTTCGCATTCCCTCCGAGACTGGCCATGAAAACCCGTACCCGTCTGCTGTCCTGGCTGCCCGCGTTGCTGCTTGGTCCAGTGCTGGCGTTGTGCAGCACCCTGGCGCAGGCCGAAGCGCCCGCTGAAGCCGCCAAAGCGCTGCACTTGCTTGACTACATTGGTGCGGATTACCCGCCCACCGTGCGCGATGGCAAGGTAGTGGACAGTGGCGAGTACCGTGAGCAGCAGGAATTCAGTGCTGTGTTGGCTGAGCTGGTTAACAGCCTGCCGGCCAACGCCGAACACAAAGCGCTGCAGCAAGGCATCCAGGCCCTGCGCCAGGCCATCGACCAGCGTCAGGATGGCGCCGTAGTCGCCAGGCAGGCTCGCCAATTGGGCGCTCGCTTGGCCGTGGCCTACGAGGTGAGCCAAGCCCCGGTGATCACCCCCGACCCGGCCCGTGGCGCATCGTTGTATGCGCAAAACTGCTCGATCTGCCACGGTGATACCGGAGCGGGCGATGGCCCGGCTGGTGTCGGCCTGGAGCCGGCCCCCGCCGATCTGCGTAATACCGAACGCCTCGACCAGTTGAGCCTGTTCGACCTTTACAACACGCTGGCTCTGGGTATCGACGGTACCGAGATGCCATCGTTCGCTGACCAGCTGGACGACCGCCAGCGCTGGGATGTGGCGGCGTATATCGCCAGCTTCACGGCCAACCCGCAAGCGGCAAAGGGCGACAAGGTGTGGAACCTGGCCGACCTGGCGCGCCAGACACCCGCGGAAGTGGCAGCCAACGAAGGTGCAGCAGCCGTGCAGGCGTTCCGCGCTCAGCGCGCTCAGCCGCCGCAGGTCAAACGCGGCCCGGCCCAATTGCTCGAGTACACCGCCACTACCCTGGACAAGAGCCTCGCCGCTTACCGTGCAGGCGACCATGACCAGGCCTACGACCTGTCAGTAGCGGCCTACCTGGAGGGTTTCGAGCTGGTAGAAAGCTCGCTGGACAACATCGACGCCCAGGCCCGCAAGGACACCGAGAAATCCCTGATGGCATACCGGCAGGCATTGCAGGATGGCTTGCCCATCGCCCAGGCCGAGCAGCGCCTTGCCGAAGCCAGAACCAAGCTGGACCAAGCCGCCAAGTTGCTGGGCAGTGATGGGCTGAGCTGGTCGCTGAGCTATGTGTCTGGTCTGCTGATCCTGCTGCGTGAAGGCCTGGAAGCCATTCTGGTGCTGGCAGCAATCCTGGCCTTCCTGCGTAACACGGGCCAGCAGTCGGCGGTGCGCAGCGTCAACATCGGCTGGGGCCTGGCGCTGGTTGCCGGCTTCGCTACGTGGGCGTTGGCTGCCTATGTGATCAATGTCGGTGGCGCTCAGCGCGAACTGCTCGAAGGCTGCACGGCATTGTTTGCTGCGGTGATGGTGCTGTGGCTGGGGGTGTGGATGCATGACCGTCGCCACGCCGCAGCCTGGCAGGACTACATCAAGAGCAGCCTGGTCAGCGGTGGTGGCCGGTTCGGCTTCGCCATGCTGGCGTTCTTTTCGGTGTACCGGGAATTGTTCGAAGTGATCCTGTTCTACGAAACCCTGTGGTTACAGGCAGGGCCGGCCGGGCACCAGGCGGTATTGGCGGGCGGGGCTACTGCACTGGTGCTGCTGGTGGGGTTGGCATGGGTCATCTTGCGGGGTTCGGCCAAGCTGCCGCTGTCACTGTTCTTCAGCATCAACGCCGCACTGCTGTGCGCGCTGTCTGTAGTATTTGCAGGGCATGGCGTGAAGGCATTGCAGGAGGCGGGCGTGCTGGGTACCCGCCCGGTGGCGTTCTTTGAGTTCGATTGGCTGGGGATTCACGCCGACGCCTATTCGCTGTCGGCACAGGCGGTGGCTTTGCTGGCCATCGTGTTCCTGTACGGGCGCTCGCGGTTGATGGAAAAGCGCCGGGCCGCCGTTAGCTGACGCAATGCTGGCGCACCCCCAGGGCTCGCGGTTGAAACCGCTCCCACCGGGGGTGCTCGGGTTTCAGGCTGGCTGCGGTGATTTGAGGATGTTCTGCAGCAGCTGCACGCTCTCCACCGCATCGTGCCCAAGGCTGGTCAGGTAACCGCCGTCAGGCTGATCGGTCAGGCCTTTGTCGTGCAGGCGCTGCGCCGCAGCGATCAGGGTGGGGGAGGCGTTGTTGTGAATCTTGATGCCTTCCTGGCTGCTGTCGAGGTTGAACAGCGCAAGTACTTCCAGTTCGGCGATCAATTCGGGGGAAAAGGACATGGCGACTCCTGACTTCCGGACAAGGATGGCGGCACCGCAAGGGGTGCCTGACCTAGGAGTGTAGCCGGCTTATTCGTCGTCGCCTTGATCCATCTCAGGCGGCAGCTCAGGCAATGCGCGCAGCGCCTCTTCGTACCACTGGCCGTCGAACTCGCGGTCTTCGCTGAGCATGTTGTCGATCTCGAAGGCAAGAACGTGTGCCATCAGGTTCAGGATGTCTTCGCGCGCGTAGCCGACCAGGGTCAGCTTGTTGAATGTGGCCTTGGCCGCAGGGGGCTCGCCGCTTTCGATCTGGTTCTCGATTGCCTGCGTCAACGTAGCCTCGGCAAAGGCCTCGTCGTCTTGATCATCGTCGATGTCGGTGTGTTCGCTCATGGCGCAACTCCTGTTGTGGGATGCACAGTTTGCCACGGCTGTATTGGCAATGCCCGGCCATCGACCGCGTGCATGACGCTGGTCAGGCGCGGGCGATGGGGCTATAAAAGCCGTGCCATTTTCTTACGGCCCGGAGGCTGTCAACCCATGCTCAAGCTCTACGGATTCCCTGTCAGCAACTACTACAACATGGTCAAGTTGGCCTTGCTGGAAAAGGGCGTGCCTTTCGAAGAGGTGCTGTTCTTCAGTGGCCAGACCCCGCAGGTACTGGAAGTCAGCCCACGTGGCAAGGTGCCGGTGCTGCAAACCGAGCACGGTTTCTTGAGTGAAACCAGCGTCATTCTCGATTACATCGAGCAAACCCAAGGCGGCAAGGCGCTGCTGCCGGCTGACCCTTTCGCCCAGGCCAAGGTGCGTGAGCTGGTCAAGGAAATCGAGCTGTACATCGAGCTGCCTGCGCGCACCTGCTACGCCGAAGCGTTCTTCGGCACGCCTGTGGAGCCGCTGGTCAAGGAGAAGGCGCGTACCGAGTTGCTGTCCGGCTTCGCCACCCTCAAACGCAACGGGCGTTTCGCACCCTTCGTGGCGGGCGATCAACTGACCCTGGCCGACCTGATGTTCTGCTTCTCGGTTGACCTGGCGAGCGCTGTGGGCAAGAAAGTGCTGAACATCGACTTGCTGGCGGACTTCCCCCAGGCCAAGGCATTGCTGCAGCAGATGGGCGAGAACCCGCACGTCGCACGGATTGTCGCAGACAAGGAAGCGGCGATGCCGGCCTTCCTCGAGATGATGCGTAACCGCAAACAGTGACGGGGGGCGGCCTTGCGACGCGATGCGCAAGGCCGCTGCGGCACCTAGGCCCGCTGGGCCAGCAGCGCCGTGCCACGGGCAACCGCCGCGCGCACCTGTGCCGGTGCCGTACCACCGATGTGGTTGCGGGCATTCACCGAGCCTTCCAGGGTCAGCACCGCGAACACGTCCTGCTCGATCTGGTCGCTGAACTGGCGCAGTTCCTCCAGGCTCATTTCGGCCAGGTCCTTGCCGGTGTTCACACCGTACTTCACCGCGTGGCCAACGATTTCGTGGCAGTCACGGAACGGCAGGCCACGGCGCACCAGGTAGTCGGCCAGGTCAGTTGCGGTGGAAAACCCACGCAGGGCCGCTTCACGCATGATGGCGTGCTTGGGCTTGATGGCCGGGATCATGTCGGCAAAGGCACGCAGCGAGTCGCGCAGGGTGTCGGCGGCGTCGAACAGCGGCTCCTTGTCTTCCTGGTTGTCCTTGTTGTAGGCCAGCGGCTGGCCTTTCATCAGGGTCAGCAAGCCAGTCAGGGCGCCGAACACGCGGCCGCTCTTGCCACGCACCAGCTCCGGCACGTCCGGGTTCTTCTTCTGCGGCATGATCGAGCTGCCGGTGCAGAAGCGATCTGGCAGGTCGATGAACTGGAACTGCGCGCTGGTCCACAGCACCAGCTCTTCCGAGAAGCGCGACAGGTGCATCATCGCCACGCTGGCCGCAGCGCAGAATTCGATGGCGAAATCACGGTCCGAGACGCCATCTAGCGAGTTGCCTGCCACGGCCTCGAAGCCCAGCAGCTTGCACGTGAGCTCGCGGTCGATGGGGTAGGTGGTGCCGGCCAGTGCAGCGCTGCCCAATGGCATGCGGTTGGTGCGCTTGCGGCAATCGACCAGGCGCTCGTAATCGCGGCTGAGCATCTCGAACCAGGCCAGCAGGTGGTGGCCAAAGGTGACCGGCTGGGCGGTTTGCAAGTGGGTGAAGCCTGGCATGATGGTTTCGGCTTCGCGCTCGGCCTGTTCCAGCAGCCCTTTTTGCAGGCGGGTGATTTCGCCCAGGATCAGGTCGATTTCGTCACGCAGCCACAGGCGGATATCGGTAGCCACCTGGTCGTTGCGGCTGCGGCCGGTGTGCAGCTTCTTGCCGGTAATGCCGATGCGGTCGGTGAGGCGTGCTTCGATGTTCATGTGCACGTCTTCGAGGTCGACGCGCCAGTCGAAGGTGCCGGCTTCGATTTCGCCCTGAATGGTCTTGAGGCCATCGATGATGGTGTCACGCTCGGCGTCGCTGAGGACGCCGACCTGTGCCAGCATGGTTGCGTGGGCAATCGAGCCCATGATGTCGTGGCGGTACAGGCGCTTGTCGAAGTCTACCGAGGCGGTGAAACGGGCGACGAAGGCGTCGACGGGCTCACTGAAGCGGCCGCCCCAGGACTGATTGGTCTTGTCAGTGCTCATGAATTCACTCATTGCAGGCGTGAACGAAAAAATTGCCGCGATGATAGCAGGGTTGGGCCAGCTGCCGCAGGGCGCAGGGCGCAGTTAATCGACAGACGAAGGCCGCGCAAAACCGTTGCAGAGATTTTCAGGATTGAACGGCAGTGTTCCACGGACCGTCTACAGTTTGACAAGGGGTGGGCAGCGAATCTGCCGGCTCCAGTGAATCTTTGGCCATCGCACCGGTCTAGAGCGTGACACGCAGCATCGCTCCACTCACACCTGTCTACGCCATGACCGTGCAGACTCATTCAGGAATCCAGCGCAACTATGAATGTCCTGATCGTTGATGACGAACCCCAAGGCCGCGAACGCCTAAGCCGATTGCTCGGTGAACTCGAGGGTTACACCGTGCTGGAGCCAAGTGCCACGAATGGCGAGGAAGCGCTTGCACTGATTGAAAGCCTCAAGCCTGATGTGGTTTTGCTGGACATCGGCATGCCAGGGCTCGATGGCCTGCAGGTGGCCGCGCGCCTGTGCGAGCGCGAGGCGCCGCCGGCGTTGGTGTTTTGCACCGGTGATGACGAATATGGCGCCGATGCATTCGACGGCAGCACCCTCAGCCATGTGACCAAGCCAATACAGCCGCAAACCCTTCGCGACGCGCTGCGCAAGGCGGACAAACCCAACCGTGCGCAACTGGCCGCGCTCACCCGACCGGGCAGCGAAGGGGGTGGGCCACGTAGCCACATCAGTGCCAGAACCCGCAAAGGCATCGAGCTGATCCCCATACCCCAGGTGATCTATTTCATCGCCGATCACAAGTACGTCACCCTGCGTCACGAAGGAGGCGAGGTGCTGCTCGATGAACCGCTCAAGGCCCTGGAAGACGAGTTCGGTGATCGCTTCGTGCGTATCCATCGCAACGCACTGGTCGCCCGCGAGCGTATCGAGCGCTTGCAGCGTACGCCACTCGGCCATTTCCAGCTTTACCTCAAGGGGCTCGACGGTGACGCCCTCACGGTGAGCCGCCGCCACGTGGCCGGTGTGCGCAAAATGATGCAGAACCTCTAACGTTGTCGGCCTTCTCTACAGGAGCGGGCTTGCCCGCGACAGGCCGCCCAGCGGCCTTGATACACCTGCCCCCACTACTCCCGCCCCAGGTTCACCATCGCACTCGCTGTTGATCCGCATCTGCTAGTGCCTCCGACGATGCTGTTATCATCGGCGGCATTTCTATGTATCGGGGCGTTACATGTCCACTCGCGAAATCCGCATTGCCACCCGTAAAAGTGCATTGGCCCTGTGGCAGGCCGAATACGTCAAAGCCCGTCTTGAGCAGGCTCACCCAGGCCTGCACGTGTCCCTGGTGCCGATGGTGAGCCGCGGCGACAAGCTGCTGGATGCTCCCCTGGCGAAGATCGGCGGCAAGGGCCTGTTCGTCAAGGAGCTGGAAAACGCCCTGCTCGACAACGAAGCCGACATCGCTGTGCACTCGATGAAGGACGTCCCCATGGACTTCCCCGAAGGCCTGGGGCTGTACTGCATCTGCGAGCGCGAAGACCCGCGCGACGCGTTTGTCTCCAACCGCTTTGACAGCCTTCAGGCGCTGCCGGCCGGCAGTGTCGTCGGCACCTCAAGCCTGCGCCGGCAGACCCAGCTGCTGGCCCGCCGGCCCGACCTGCAAATTCGCTTTTTGCGCGGTAACGTCAATACGCGCCTGGCCAAGCTCGATGCCGGCGAATATGACGCGATCATTCTGGCGGCTGCCGGGCTGATTCGCCTGGGCTTCGAAGACCGCATCACCGACAGTATCAGCGTCGATGACAGCCTGCCCGCTGGCGGCCAGGGTGCGGTTGGCATCGAGTGCCGCAGTGCTGACGCGCACATCCATGCACTGCTGGCAGCCTTGCACCACGACGACACTGCCGACCGCGTAGTCGCCGAGCG
Source organism: Pseudomonas sp. S32 (assembly GCF_016648095.1). Taxonomy (NCBI): domain Bacteria; kingdom Pseudomonadati; phylum Pseudomonadota; class Gammaproteobacteria; order Pseudomonadales; family Pseudomonadaceae; genus Pseudomonas; species Pseudomonas sp. S32. The sequence continues at coordinate 18,481 of NZ_JACVVF010000040.1, read as the reverse complement.
CGCCTTGAACAAGCGCCTGAACGGGGGCTGCCAGGTGCCCATCGCGTGCTATGCAGTGCTCGAGCAGGACCAACTGTGGCTACGTGGCCTGGTTGGCCACCCTGATGGCGGCACTCTGCTGGTTGCCCAGGCCCGCGCGCCACGGGCGCACGCCGAAGCCCTGGGCATACAAGTGGCTGAAGACCTGCTGAGCCAGGGCGCCGAGGCTATCCTCAAGGAAGTCTATGGCGAGGCTGGGCACCCGTGAGCCCTTGGCGCCTGTTGCTGACCCGGCCTGCCGAGGACTGCGCGGCGCTGTCGCAAAGCCTGGCTGACGCCGGGGTGGGTAGCAGTTGCCTGCCCTTGCTGGCCATCGAACCTGTACTTCCCGACGCCAGGGAGCGGGCGCTGCTGGGTGAGCTGGGGCAGTTTGGCGGCGTCATCGTGGTAAGCAAACCGGCTGCCAGGTTGCTGATTGAACAGGTGGCCGCGTGTGGCCTGCCTATGCCGCCGCGCGGCTGGTTCACCGTGGGTGCAGCGACCGCTGCCGTATTGCAACAGGCAGGCCTGCACGTGAGCTACCCGGCGGCAGGCGATGACAGCGAAGCCTTATTGGCCGTGCCGGCGCTGCGCCAGGCGGTGGCGGGTGCCGCCCCGCGCATGCTCATTGTGCGCGGCGTAGGAGGTCGCGAACTGCTGGCAGAGCGTCTTGCACAGCTAGGTGCTAGCGTCGAATATCTGGAACTGTATCGTCGCTGCCTGCCTGCTTACCCGGCAGGTACCCTGATGCAGCGCATCCACGCGGAACGCCTCAATGGCGTGGTGGTCAGCAGTGGGCAGGGTTTCGAACACTTGCAGCAGCTGGCTGGCACCGCGTGGCCGCAGATTGCGCGCATGCCGCTGTTCGTGCCGAGCCCGCGGGTAGCCGAACAGGCCAGGGCCGCAGGGGCCCAACAGGTTGTGGATTGCCGTGGCGCCAGCGCCATGGCCTTGCTGGCAGCCGTGCAGCGCAGCGCTGCACCTGCCGATTAGGCGCTAAGCTGTACGCGATGCGCCCCCATGCAAAGGATGGATACGTGAGCGAGACTGTCTTGTCCAATAATGATCAAACCGCGGCCCAGGCGCCGACGGAGCCTGTCACCCCCCCATCCGGCAAACGCTCCGGCAACGGCCTGGCTGCGCTGGCCTTGCTGCTGGGCGCTGCGGGCGTTGGCGTCGGTGGCTGGGGTGCCTGGCAGGTACACCAGCTGCAGGGCGATGAATTCGACCAGGGCCAGCACCTCGAAGCATTGAACCAGCGCGCCGAGGCACTGCAGCAGCGTGAGCAGCAAATCAGCGCGCAGTTGGCCAGCCTGCCGGCGGCCAGCGAGCTGGAAGACCGCCGCCGGCTGGTCGCCCAGTTGCAAGGCGATCAGCAGCGCCTCAGCCAACGGGTTGAAACCGTGCTGGGCGAAAGCCGCAAGGAGTGGCGCCTGGCCGAGGCCGAGCACCTGCTGCGCCTGGCGACCCTGCGCCTGTCGGCCCTGCAGGACATCACCAGTGCCAAGGCGCTGGTCGAGGGTGCGGACGAAATTCTGCGCGAACAGAGCGACCCGGGTGCCTTCGCTGCCCGCGAGCAACTGGCCCGCAGCCTCGCTACCCTCAGCAGCACCCAGCAACCCGACCGCACTGGCCTGTTCCTCAAGCTGGCCGCCCAGCGTGAGCAAGTGCAACAGCTCAGCGCCCAGTCGCCGGAGTTTTCCAGCGATGCCAATGCAATGGGCGCACTCACCGCAGATGGCGATGGCCCAAGCCGCCTGGCGCAGTGGTGGTCGGAGATCTCCAAGTACTTCCAGATCGACTTCAATGCCGACGACAACGTGCGGCCTCTGTTGGCAGGCCAGCAACTTAACCAGTTGCGCCTGGCACTTAGCCTCACCATCGAACAGGCCCAGTGGGCCGCGCTCAACGGTGATGCCAAGGTCTACACCCAGGCACTGGATGATGCCCGCAGCGTGCTGGTCGCCAACTTCAACGCCGATAACCCGCAAAGCAAGGCCATGCTCGACAGCCTCAACGCTCTGGCCGAGCAGCCGGTATCGGTGGTCACCCCTGACCTCAGCCAGAGCCTGGCTGCCGTGCAGAACTACATCCAGCGCCGCCACTTGCCGGCTGATGCCGAGGGGGGCAAGCCATGAAGCGCGTGTACCTGCTGGCGGTGCTGGCCATCGTGGTTGCCGCAGCACTGGGTGTGGCCGTGGCCAACCACAGCGGCTACGTGATGGTGTCCTATGGCAGTTTCCGTTATCAGTCCGGCTTGTGGGCTGCCCTGTTGGGGTTGCTCGCGGTGGTGGCGGTGTTGTTGTTGCTGCGCTTTCTGGTTGGGCTGGTGCTGGCCTCAAGCGGTGCGGTCAACCCTTGGTCGCGACGCAACCGCAGCCGGCGTAATCGGCTGGCCGTCGAGCAAGGGCAGCTGGACCTTGCCGAGGGCCGCTGGGCCAGTGCCCAGCGCCACCTGCACCGTGCCGCCGAGGCCGAGCGCCAGCCTTTGATGTACTACCTGGGCGCTGCACGTGCGGCGAACGAACAGGGCCGCATCGAAGACAGTGACAACCTGCTGGAGCGCGCCCTCGAACGCCAGCCCCAAGCCGAACTGGCCGTTGCCCTGACCCATGCCCAGTTGCAGATGGACCGCGGGGATAGCGATGGCGCCTTGGAAACACTGCTGGCCATGCAACAACGCCATCCGCACAACACCCAGGTGCTGCGCCTGCTGCAACGCCTGCACCTGGAGCGCGGCGACTGGTCGGCACTGATCCGCCTGATGCCAGACCTGCGCAAGGGCAAGGTATTGCCGCCTGCCGAGCTGGCGGCGCTGGAGCGCCGTGCCTGGGGCCAGAACCTGAGCCTGGCAGCCACCCGTGGTGAAGATGCCCAAACCGCCCGGCAGGCCCTTGAACGCGCCTGGCAGCAATTGACGTCTGCCCAGCGCCAGGAGCCGCAGTTGGTGCTGGCCTATGCCGAGCAGCTACGCCAGGCAGGCGCCCAAAGCGAGGCCGAGCAGGTGCTGCGCGCTGCGCTCAAGCGCCAGTACGAAAGCCACCTGGCCCGGCTGTATGGTCTGGTTCGCGGTGATGACCCTGCGCGTCAGCTGCAAACCGCCGAAGGTTGGCTCAAAGAGCACCCGCAGGACGCCAGCCTGCTGCTCACCCTGGGCCGCCTGAGCCTGCAGAACCGTCTGTGGGGCAAGGCCAGGGATTATCTGGAAAGCAGCCTGCGCATGGAGCGCAACCCGGAAACCTGCGCCGAGCTGGCTCGGTTACTGGCGGGGTTGGGTGAAACCGAGCGCAGCAACCAGCTGTTCCAGGAAGGCCTTGGCCTGCTTGATGAGCGCCTGCTGGCGCTGCCCCTGCCAGAAAGCGTCCGCGCCTGAGCCACCCCTGGGCCCGCGCAATGCAGCGGGCTTAGGGGGCGGGTAATTTCTCCACTGGTGTAGGTAAATTCTGCGGTCTTTGTCCTAAGGCCCTTCCTACCATGTAGCTGGAAATTTCCTTCGCCGTGCAGTGAATTGTCTGGGCAGTAGTGCCTTGAAACAAAGGATACGTTTCCTCTACCGTTTCAGGTCTACCCTACCAACCCCGGAACATTCAACGCCCATGCTGCCGGCCCGCTTGCGCACCTTCTTCCTACCTGCCTGCCTGGGCGCGCTCGTGGTGCTGATCGCCACCTTCCAATTGCAGGCAGCGCTGGCGCTTTCGCCTTGCCCATTGTGTTTCAGCCAGCGGTTGATGCTCGCGGGCTATGCGCTGGTATGCCTGCTGGCAACGCTCCATGCCCCTGCCTCGCCAGGCAAACGCCGCTATGCGCGGGTTGCACTGGGCTGTGCGCTGGCCGGTGCCCTGCTGGCCGCACGGCACGTATGGCTGCAGGGTGCCGACGATGTCGGCCACGCCTGCCCGGTGCCGCTGGCGCGCCTGTTCAGGCAGTCCTGGAGCGAGGCCGCCCGGCAGCTGTTGTTTGGCAGCGCCGACTGCAACTCGCTGGCCTGGAGCTTTCTGGACCTGACCCTTCCCGAGTGGAGCCTGCTGGCGTTCTTGCTGCTGGCCACGCTGCCGTTGGGCTATTTGCTGGCGAGCCGCCTACATACCTTGGCAATCCGCGACCTCAGGTAGCTTGCACAGGCGCTGTGGGCCGCCAGCACGACCAGTGGCCGTGTAACCGTGTATTAAACACTTGTACGAAGTTAGTCCGCTGCGTACCTTGAAGGGCAGCACGTGCGGGAATAATCTGCCTGCACGCATAACGCAAAATACTACGGCTCGATGCCGTTCTGCTGATCCACTTTTGTGCCGCGAGATTCGGGTACGAGGTGCAGCGGCATCTACCCAAAAGGGAAGAGATCGCCATGCTAGATAGTTGTCAGAATGCTCAGGAACGTTGGGGCGGGGTCAATAACCTGATCGACCGGTGGCTAGCGGAGCGCCAGGAACTGGTACACGCATTCGCTGCCCTGCGTGATGTGAAGCCTGCCTTTGCCGACAAGGACACCAACGGCGACTTCTGCGCCTTGCTGGTGGATTATGTATCGGCTTGGCACTTCGAAGTGTGCGAACAGCTGATCAGCGAAGCCAAGGCGTTTGGCGACGAAAAAGCGCTGGAGCTGGCCGAAGAGATCAACCCTCGTATTATCGACATCACCCAGATTGCGCTGGCGTTCAACGACCATTGTGAAAAGGCCGAGTGCCGCGACACTGAGCGTTTTGCCGAGAAACTTGGCAAGCTGGGTAGCTTGTTGCACGAACGCTTTGAACTTGAAGACTGCCTGATCGAAGTGCTGCACACCGCGCACAAGGAAGAAGGCGCGGTTCAGGCCTGAGGCGCAGCGCTAGTCGCGTGCTTGCAGCAACTCGATTTCAAAGACCAGCGGAGTGTAGGGGGCGATGAGGTCACCCGCTCCGTCGGCGCCGTAGGCCAGTGCCGACGGGATCACTAGGCGCCACTTTGCGCCCGCCTGCATCTGTGGCAATGCCACCCGCCAGCCCTCGATCACCGAGTTCAGGTTGAACCACTGCGGCGATTGGCTGCGGTCGAACACCGAGCCATCCGGTAGCCACCCTACGTAGTTCACCTGCACCTTGCCTGCCGCTTTTGGCTGAGCGCCACTGCCGGGTTGGATTTCGCTGTACAGAATGCCTTGTTGCAATTCATGTACGCCGTGACGCGCCCGCTCGTTGGCCAAGAAACGCACTTCGGCGGCCTGTAACTTCTGCGTCGCCGTATCCGCCTGCTGAGTTTCATGTTGTTGTAGCAGTGCCTGCATACGCCCTTGATCCAGCTTCAGCGGCTGACCCTGGTACGACTGGCGCAGGCCTTCGACCAGGGCTTCCAGTTGCAGGCCGGGCATGTCCTGGCGCAAGCGCTCGCCCAAGCTGGCCCCCAGGCTGTAGGCGAGGTCGTGCTCGTTGTTATCGGCCATGCACAAAGGCGCCAGCAGGCACAAACCCAGAACAAGATAACGCGGCATGGTCAGCCCCTGTGTGGATGAAGGGCCAAGTATGCCAGCCTTTGCTTGCAGCGCGGCTGTTCACCGCCGCTACACTTCGCTGGCGGCGCTACTGCAACTTTGCCCCGGCATGCAACAGGGCATGGATATTACGGTCAACATGCCCTAGCGGCGTCAGCAGCAGAAGCATAGTATGAGCCGTAATCTCGTCAGCCAGGAGGTAAGCCATGTCGGCTAAAAAGAAGCCAGTCAGTACGCCTTTACACCTGCTTCAACAACTTTCAGGTAGCCTGCTCGACCATTTGGAGGAAGCCTGCTCGCAAGCGCTGGCTGATGCGGAAAAATTGCTCGCCAAGTTGGAGAAACAGCGCGGCAAGGCTCAAGAGAAACTGCACAATGGCCGTCTGAAACTGCAAGACGCCGCGAAGGCGGGTAAAGCCAAGTCGCAGTCCAAGGCGCAAAAGGCAGTGGGGGCTCTGGAAGAGCTGCTCGACTCCTTGAAAGACCGTCAAACCCAGACGCGCTCGTACATTCAGCAACTCAAGCGTGATGCTCAGGACAGCCTGAAGCTGGCGCAGGGCGTGGGTAAGGTGCGTGAAGCTGCCACCAAGGCACTGGATCAGCGCGCCGCCCAGGCTGCCAAGCCCGCTGCGGCCAAACCTGCGGCCAAGGCTAGCGCGACCAAGCCTGCACCCAAGGCCGCCGCTGCCAAGCCTGCGGCAAAAACCGCGACCGCCAAGCCGGCAGGCAAGGCACCTGCTGCCAAACCCGCTGCCAGAACCCCTGCAGCCAAGCCGGCAGCCAAGCCAGCTGCAAAAACCGCTGCCGCCAAGCCTGCTGCCAAAGCTGCTGCATCAAAGCCGGCCGCCACGTCAGCTGCGAAACCTGCAGCTAAACCTGCTGCCACGCGTACTGCGGCAAAACCTGCTACCAAGCCCGCTGCAACCAAGGCGCCCAGCAGTGCCTCTACTGCCAAGGCCAAGCCCGCGGCCAAGGCACCTGCGCGCGCGGCTGCCAGCAAGCCTGCTGACGCCAAGCCGGCAGGCACTGCCAGCAGCAACTCGGCCACTGGCAGCACTACCGCCACGGCCGACACAGGCGCCGCTCAGACTTCGTCTTCGGCTTCCTGATACGCCGTAGCCGCGGCGCGCAGCCGGTCAAGCGCGTCGTGGCCCCTGGCAGAGCCTGGCGCAAGCCGGGCCAGCCAGTCGCCTGCGCCAGCGGGTGACCCGCAAGGCCACTGTGCAGCGCAGACCTGAAGGCGTTGTAGCAGGTTCTTTTCGGCTTGCAGCTCCATCCCTTTCAGTTGCTCACGTAATAGCGCCAGTTGGCTGTCACTGCCAGCCGCTTCACGCCATTGCTGCCGCAGGCTGCGCAGCGGGGCGACCACCTCCTGTTGCCAGCGGCCGGCACAGCCCTGTAATGCGCACGCGCGCTCATCGCTGAAAGGCACTGCACGGGCCTGCAACCAGGTCGCGCACAGCAGCAGGCACACGTCGCCCCCTTGCCTTTGCAGCTCAAGGCACGCTGCCTCCACACCGGGCCTGGCATACATGGCCAATGCGTGATTCCACAAGTCGCTTTGCATGGTTGTACCCGCGCTATGGGCCGAGGAAGCTGGTAGACTCCGCGACCATCATGATCAGACTATCCAACCTCACTTTACAGCGTGGTCCGCAGCGCTTGCTAGACGGCGCCGAGATGACCCTGCACACCGGTCACAAGGCCGGCCTGATCGGTGCCAACGGCGCCGGTAAATCCAGCCTGTTCGCCTTGCTGCGCGGTGAGCTGTCGCCCGATGGCGGCGACTGCCAGCTGCCTGGCGACTGGCGCATTGCCCATATGCGCCAGGAGGTCGATACCCTCGATCGCCTGGCGGTGGACTACGTGCTTGATGGCGATGTGCGCCTGCGCAAGGTCCAGGCCGCACTGGCCGAGGCTGAACAGCTGCATGACGGTACTGCCCTGGCCCGGCTGCACAGTGAGCTGGAAAGCGCCGATGGCTACACCGCCGACGCCCGTGCGCGTAAATTGCTGGCAGGCCTCGGGTTCACCAATGAGCAGATGGATCGCCGGGTGGGTGATTTCTCCGGTGGCTGGCGGATGCGCCTGAACCTGGCCCAGGCCTTGATGTGCCCGTCCGATCTGCTGTTGCTCGACGAGCCCACCAACCACCTGGACCTCGACGCCATCCTGTGGCTGGAAGACTGGCTCAAGAGCTACCCGGGCACGCTGTTGCTGATCTCCCACGACCGTGACTTCCTGGATGCGGTGGTCGACCATGTGCTGCACGTCGAGCAACGCAAGCTGAACCTGTACAAGGGTGGTTACACCGCCTTCGAGCGCACCCGTGCCGAGCGCCTGGCGCAGCAGCAGCAGGCGTACGAAAAGCAGCAGGCGCAGCGTGCGCACATGGAAAAGTACATCGCCCGCTTCAAGGCCCAGGCCACCAAGGCACGCCAGGCGCAAAGCCGTATCAAAGCCCTGGAACGCATGGAAGAGCTGTCGGCGGCGCATGTGGATTCGCCCTTCGATTTCGTGTTCCGCGAGTCGCACAAAATCTCCAGCCCGTTGCTGAGCCTGTCTGAAGGCCGTCTTGGTTACGCGGACAAGTCGGTACTCGACAAGGTCAAGTTGCAGCTCACGCCAGGGGCGCGCATCGGCCTGCTGGGCCCCAACGGTGCGGGCAAGTCCACGCTGATCAAGAACCTGGCGGGCGAGCTACAGCCCCTGGCAGGTCGCCTGGTGCTGGGTGAAAACCTGGCTGTGGGCTATTTTGCCCAGCATCAACTGGACTCCCTGGACGACAAGGCCAGCCCGCTGCTGCACCTGCAGCGCATTGCCCCCGCCGAGCGCGAGCAGACCCTGCGCGACTTCCTGGGTGGTTTCGACTTCCATGGTGACCGTGTCGACGAGCCGGTGGTGAACTTCTCGGGTGGTGAAAAAGCCCGCCTGGCCTTGGCGCTGATCGCCTGGGAGCGGCCCAACCTGCTGCTGCTGGACGAACCTACCAACCACCTGGACCTGGAAATGCGCCTGGCGCTGACCATGGCCTTGCAGGAGTTTGCCGGTGCGGTCGTGGTGGTTTCTCACGATCGCCATCTGCTCAAAAGCACCACTGACGACTTCCTGCTGGTGGCCGATGGCAAGGTCGAGCCGTTCGACGGTGACCTGGACGACTACAGCCGCTGGCTGGTGGAGTACCGCCAGCGCAGTGCGCCGGCCAGCAGCGCGGCGGTGAACCCGGACAAGACCGACAAGAAGGCCACGCGTCAGGCGGCTGCCGCCTTGCGTCAGCAACTGGCGCCGCACAAGAAGGCTGCTGACAAGCTTGAGGCCGAGCTTGGCCAGGTACACGCTCAGCTGGCCGAGATCGAAACCGCCCTTGGCGACGGCGGCCTGTATGAAGCTGCGCGCAAGGACGAGTTGCGGCAGTTGCTGGCACGCCAGAGCACACTCAAGCAGCGTGAAGGCGAGCTTGAGGAAGCGTGGATGGAGGCCCTGGAAACCCTGGAAGGCATGCAGGCCGAGCTCGAAACCTTGGGTTGAGCCTTAAGCCTATCGCCGGCAAGCCCCTTGCTGGCGATGGGCCGCTACCCACCCCCTCTAAAATCTTCTGGTCATTTTTTCATCGGCGCCTTAGCTTAACGTTTTGCAACATGTGTTCGAGCGAGGTGTGCGATGTCTATGGAAGTGTGGTTGGGCTTTTTTGCCGCGTGCTGGGTGATCAGCCTGTCGCCGGGCGCGGGGGCAATCGCCTCGATGTCCAGCGGCCTGCAATATGGTTTCTGGCGTGGGTACTGGAACGCCTTGGGGCTGCAGCTCGGGCTGCTCATGCAGATCGCCATCATCGCTGCGGGTGTGGGGGCCATCCTCGCCGCCTCCGCAACCGCGTTCCAGTTCATCAAGTGGTTCGGTGTGGCCTACCTGGTGTACCTGGCCTACAAGCAATGGCGCGCCTTGCCCCTGGACATGACCGATGAATCTGGCGTACGCCCCATCGGCAAACCGCTGAGCCTGGTGTTCCGCGGCTTCCTGGTCAATGTCAGCAACCCCAAGGCCCTGGTGTTCATGCTGGCGGTACTGCCACAGTTCATCAACCCGCATGCCCCGCTGCTGCCGCAGTACATTGCCATCGCCGTGACCATGGTGGCCGTGGATATGCTGGTAATGGCAGGTTACACCGGCCTTGCCTCGCGGGTACTGCGCCTGCTGCGTACGCCGCGGCAGCAAAAGCGCCTGAACCGCACCTTTGCCGGGCTGTTCATCGGCGCTGCCACGTTCCTGGCAACCCTGCGCCGCGCCCCGGTCTGACTGCCGAGGGGCTGCTTGCAGCCCCGTGCTTGCGGCAGCGCCCGGACAAATATACGGGTTATTTCGAGTCTTCCCTGGCTGCGTGCTGTCTATCCACAGGCGGATGATCGCGTTCAGCAAGCTTTCACACCATGCCGTGCCCTGGCTCAGTAGCCGAAGCCGGTATCTAGGAGGAACCATGGATAGCCCGACTCATCATTTTTCAGAGATTTTCAAGCAGCTGGGTCTGCCTGACGACCCCGTGGAAATCGACCGTTTCATCACCACCCATTCGCCCCTCGACGAGGATGTGAAACTGGTGGATGCACCGTTCTGGAGCGATGCCCAGCGCGCTTTTCTCAAGGAAAGCTACACCGCAGATGCCGACTGGATCCCCATGATCGACCAGTTGAACGAGGCGCTGCATTCGAGCAAGAAATAAAGCGCCGAGCGGCACCTGAAGGGTGATTGGCCGTTGCTATGCTCAGGTAAACAATAAGGGGATAGCGCGATGAAAGATCCCTATGCATCGGGTTTCTGGTGCGCCTTGTTGATCCTGGGCACGCTCACGGCCAGTTACTTCTACGGTATCCGCCAAGCCTATTACCTGAACCAGGCTGTGCATTTTTTGTACGCTGCTGCTGCGGTTATCGTCGCCTACTCACTCACCACGCTCACCTGGATCGCCTGGCAACAGCTGCGCTTGAACAAGCGTGAAGTGGTGCAGGGCCACACCTTGCTGACCATCTGGAACACCAAAGTGGCGCTGCGCCGTGTAGAAACGGTGTTCGACCGGTACTTCTGGGGCAGCTACTGGCACTCAGGCCGAACCTTCGAGGAGGTGATGGGGGAGCTAAAGGGCACACCGCTCGACCAGAGCCTGGATGCACTGAAATGCCAATGCCGTGCACTCGACCGTGAAGTGCATGATCACCATCACCACTGGTTGGCCAACGCCCGTGACCTCTCCAGCGTGGCACAGGCGATGGCGCGGGAGCGCTATCAGCTGGACCTGGGCGAGGCATTGCCGCAATACGACGGCACTACCACAGTGCTCAACCGAGACCTGGAAGTGCTGGTGTATACCTGGTCAGCGCGCCTGCGCAGTTTCGACCACCAGCTGGACGAGCTGGAGCGCGCTTACCACTGACAGCCTCATTCGCCCCGGATGTACTGTTCCAGCTTCACAATCAGGCCGGCCTGTTCTGCAATGGTTTCCTTGACCAGGTCACCGATCGACAACAGCCCAAGCAGCTCGCCGTTGCTGACCACCGGCAGGTGGCGCAAGTGACGGTTGGTCATCAGGTTCATGCAGTACTCCAGGTTCTGCTTCGGCTCCACGGTCACCACGGGCGCACTCATGATGTCGCGCACTGGCGTAGCGGCGGATGAGCGGCCTTTCAGCACCAGCTTGCGCGCATAATCACGTTCACTGACGATCCCGATAACCTGGTTGCCCTCAACCACGGGCAGCGCGCCGATGTTTTTCTCGGCCAGCAGCTTGAGTGCATCGAGCACCGAATCGTCCGGGCCTATGGTGTGGACGGTCTGGTGCTCGGACTTGCTCTTGAGGATCTGCTCGACGTTCTTCATACGGGCCTCTGCGGATAGTGTGGTGCGTGGGTTACTAAAGCATCCGGCACGCCAGCCTGCACGGCAATGCAGGAAACGGCATCGAGCCAATTGAAAAACGTCATGACCCTCGCCAAGGCGCTTTTTTCAGCTGATACCGCCCCCGCCTGAATGCAGTGCATGCCGCCTCAGAGCTTCGGCATTTGCCCGATACGCGCGACCATTTCACTGACGATCTGCAAGTCCAGCATGAACTGCTCCACGGTCTTGAACTCGTTGTCGTTGTGCCCGGTGTATTTCACGTTTGGCATGGCCAGGCCGAACTGCACGCCATTGGGCAAGTCGTGCACTGAAGTTGCACCTGCCGAGGTGCCAAACTCGTGCTTCATGCCCAGGTTCTCGGTGGCCACTGCCAGCAGCGCTTTCACCCACTCACCCTCTGGGTTGCGGTACATCGGCTCGTCCAGGCTGTAGTCGAAGGCCACCGAGGTGTGGCTTTGCTCGCTCCATTTGCCGAGCTTCCCAGCGATTTCATCCTGGATCGTGGCAATGGGCTTGCCTTTGGGGATGCGCAGGTTCACGGCAAGCTTCAGGCCCTTGTCATCCATACCAACGAATGTCGGCGAAGCGGTCAGCGGCCCCATGAAGGCGTCTTTGTAAGCAATGCCCAGCTTGTTGCCCAGGTAGTCCAGGCCCCAATTCTCTGCCGCGTAGCGGGCTGCATCGGTGAACTGGTTTTGCTTGAGCGGCACCTGTGGGCCCAGCCCGTTGATGAAGCCCAGCATGCGCGCCACCGGGTTCACGCCCGACTCCGGTTCGGAAGAGTGCGCCGAAACGCCGGCCACTGTCAGCACCACCTTGTTGCCTTCGGCCTTGGCCTCGATGCTGAAGTCGCCGCCATTACGTTTGACATAGTCGGCTCCTGCGTCGCTCAGGCTTTTAGCCACGGCAGCGGGGTTGTCTGCGACCAGGGTGGCCACCGATGTGGTGGGGATCTGATTGGTGGCTAGCCCGCCGGTCAGGCCGGTGATTTCAGCACCGGTGCCGCTGGCTGCGCGCTTGTTGAAGGTTGCCATGACCGTGCCATAGCCTTTTTCGGCGATGACCACCGGGTAGCCGCCGTCCAGCGCCAGGTTGTAGTCCGGCGTGGGGTTGCGCTCGAAATAGTAGGGGATGGCATCGCCGGTGGTTTCTTCGGTGGTGTCGATCAGCAGTTTGAACTGCCGTGCGAGCGGCAGGTTTTCGTCTTTTGCCACCTTCAGCGCGTACATCGCCACTACGATACCGTTCTTGTCATCCTCGGTACCGCGGCCATACATGCGGTCACCCACCAAGGTGACCTTGAACGGGTCCAGGCGCGTGCCGTCGGGCAATTTCCAGTTATCCGGGTTCACCGGTACTACGTCGGCGTGGGCATGTAGGCCGACGACTTCCTTGCCGCTGCCCAGCGAAATTTCATAGACGCGGTTGTCGATGTTGCGGAAGGTCAGGCCCAGGTAACCGGCCTGAGCCGCGATCAGGTCGGCGATCTTCAGAAATTCCGGGTTCTGGTGCTGTGGTACTCCCTCGACGCGGAAGGTGCGGGCTTCAACGAGCCCACGCAGGGTGCCTAGGGCCTCCTTGCCATACTTGATACGGGTATACAGGCCAAGTAGACGATTGATTTCATTTTGCTGCTCGACTGCCAGCGGCTTACCCGCCAGATAAGCATCGAGGGTAGTACCCAGGTCATCAGCTTTGGCCAGTTCGCTACTTTTGAGCTTACCGAGGAACTGCTTGAAGTCACTGAAGATAACGCCGTCGAAGGCTTTCACGATTGCAGCAGACTGATGCTGGCTGAGGTTGGCCTGGGCGGGCAGGGCGAACAAGCCGATGCCGGCCGCCAGCAGGGAAGTGGTGATCAGGTTTTTCAGGTACATGGGTGTGCGCATTCCTTCGCCAATCATTGTTGTGGGCCCGTTTTGGAAAACGGGGAGACGCCCACGCTATCATTAATGGCCCGTGGTACGGGAGTGCCAGGAATGCGACATGTCGCACAAACGAAAAAGCCCCAGGCACTGGCCTGGGGCTTTTTTTGATATGGCGCACTCGGCGGGATTCGAACCCACGACCCCTGCCTTCGGAGGGCAGTACTCTATCCAGCTGAGCTACGAGTGCAACGCGCACGCATGATACCCATCTCGGCCGGTGTCGTCCATCGCCTTGATCTGTAGCTGTTTTCTGGCCTGCTCAGCCCGAGGGCCTTCGCAGCTGCAGCCTCCCCTATCGCTCATAGTGCGATCAGCTCTGGCCGCAGGCCCTCGACACGCGGGGCTGGCGGCGGCAGGTAGCCCCCGTGCCCGGTAATCTGATGCAGCACCTGCTCACGTAGCCCGTGCAGCGCAACACCTGTGCGCAGCCTGGGGTGCGGCAGGTCGATCTGCACCACCGACTTGATACGGCCAGGGCGCGGTTCCAGCACCACTACCCGATCGGCCAGGTAGGTCGCCTCCTCGGCGTCGTGGGTTACCAGCAAGGTGGTGATGCCGGCGCGTTCACGAATGGCCAGCAGTTCATCCTGCAGTTGCTGGCGGGTCAGTGCATCGAGTGCGCCAAAAGGCTCGTCGAGCAACAGGATACGCGGGCTTGCCACCAGGCCGCGAGCGATGGCTACGCGTTGTGCCATGCCGCCAGACAACTGGTGCGGGTACGCCGATTCGAACCCCACCAAGCCCACCAGCTGCACGAACTCGTGCACGCGGCGGGCGCGCTCGCCCTGCGTCAAGTGCTCGTTTACCAGGCCCAGGGCGATGTTCTGCTCCACGCTCAGCCAGGGGAACAGGCGGTGCTCCTGGAACACGATGCCGCGTTCGCCGCCAATACCGCTCACGGGTTTGCCATCCACCTGGATGCTGCCGCTGTAGTCGGTGTCCAGCCCCACCAACAGGCGCAGCAGCGTGGATTTGCCGCAACCGGAAGCACCGACAATGGCAACGAAATCGCCTTCGCGGATCGACAGGTTGAAATTGTGGATGGCTTCGAAGGGGCGGCCATCGACGGTGAACACTTTGCCGACCCCTTCGAAACTGACCAGCGGCGGGCGAACATCGGCCTGGTTGGCCGCTTTCAAGTGCGAAGTGTTAAAGGCGTTCATGCGGTTCTCCAGCGCGTTGCGCGTGATTCCAGGCGTTGCCCAAGGGTGCCGAGCAGGGCGCCGATAAGGCCGATCAGAACCATGGCAGCCATCACCTGGTCCATGCGGAACAATTGCTGGGCGCCGATCATCAGGCTGGCGATACCGCCGTCCGAGGGCATGAAGTACTCAGCCCCGATCGTGCCCAGCCAGGCGTAGATCAGTGACAGGCGCAGCCCGGCAAAAATGGCCGGTGCCGCGCCGGGCAGCACCAGAAGGCGCAGGCGTTGCCACAGGTTCAGGCGCAAGGTGCGGGCGGCTTCGCCCAGCTGCGGCGAGAGGCTGGCAATGCCGCGTTGTGTGGCGATCATCAGCGGGAAGAACGCTGCCAGCCCTACGAAGACATGCTTGGCGGCCTCACCCAGGCCGAACCATGCAGTGAGCAGCGGCACCCAGGCAAACAGTGCCACTTGCCGCAAGGCCGACAGGCTGGGCCCGAACAGGCGTTCGGCCGTGGTTGAAAGGCCAAGCAGCAACCCGACCAGCAGGCCTGCACCGCCACCCAGTATCAGGCCGGTCAGGGTGCGTTGCAGGCTAGCCAGCAACGCCTGGGGTAAGGAGCCGTCCGCCAGGCCGTCAAGCAGCGTATGCAGGACCTGCAGCGGGGAGGTCAGGATATTGGTGTCGACCCAACCATAGCGGCTGCTGGCCTGCCACGCCGCCAGCAGCGCCACGGGCAGCAGCAGGCTCTGCCAGCTGCGCGGCACCGCCCCGTGCCGTTGCTCCCCTGTGGCTGCTTGTGGCCAGAACAGCAGGCGCTTTTCCAAAGCCGAAAAACTGCGCTCCAGCAGTGCCCCCACCAGGCCGATCACCAGAATGCACAGCATGACCAGATCGAGCATGAACAGCTGCCGCCCCCACACCATCAGGTAACCGATGCCTTCGCTCGAGGCCAGCAGCTCGACGGCTAGCAGGGATGTCCAGCCCGTGGCCAAGGCCAGCCGCACGCCGGTGAGAAACGCAGGCAAGGCTGCCGGCAGCAGCAGGCGCAGCAACAGCAGGTGGCGTGGCAGCCGTAAGGCCAAGGCGGTTTCGCGCAACTTGGGCTGGGCATCGCGTACGCCCACCAGTGTATGCAGGGTCACCGGCACCACCACGGCCTTGACCAGCACCACCAGCTTCAGCCATTCACCTATGCCGAAGAACAGCATGAACAGCGGGATCCAGGCCAGTGTCGGTATCTGTGCCAGCGCGATGAAGGTAGGCAGCACCAGTGTCTGCGCCTGGCGTGACGCCCCCAGCCACACCCCCAGCAACAAGCCGCTGCCGATCCCGACAGACAGCCCCCAGAACAGGCGCTGCAAGCTTATCCAAAGGTGCCCCCAAAGTTCGCCCGAGCCGAACTCCACGGCGCTGTCCCATACCAGTGCTGGTGCAGGCAGGATCTGTTCACTCATCCAGTGCTGTTGTGTCGCGGTCAGCCACAGGGCGGCAACCGTCAAAGGCACCAGCCATGGCAGGCTTTGCCGTATGAAACGTTGCACGGCGTGTGAGCCGGGCAGGAGGCTTGGCAGCCAGAATCGTGTTGTGCCTGAAGCTCCATCCATCAGCCGAATCTCGAAGGTTTGTGTTTTATTCACTTATGGAATTAAAAATATCCATGGGTGATCTTCAAGAGATAAGAGCACGGTGTTCTCGCCTGATGAAACCCTCCAGACATTGCGTTTTCCTCATATTTTCTATGCGTTTTTCGCAAGCCTGCCCGCAGAAGGCATGAACGCTCGTTTATGCCATTCGGTTACAAAAAAATGAGTTTTTGGTCTTTGTAGCTTTTATCCAACGCGGCCTAGCTTCAGCCCACAGCGCCGGGCGTTTCCGGCGGCGGCCTGCCCTGGAGCCTTGCCATGAAAACCCCTTTGCGACATCTGATCACGGCCTTTGGGCTGGCCCTCAGCCTGAACATTCAAGCCGCCGAACCGGCCAACCCATCGAGCATCCGCATCGCTGTGCCCGACTTGAGCGCAGGCAGCAAGCCCAGTGCCGGTGGCGTGGTGGATGTGTTGCGTAACCAGCAGCTGCTGGAAAAGGAATTCGCCAAAGACGGTATTCGTATCGACTGGCATTTCTTCAAGGGGGCAGGCCCTGTGGTCAACGAAGCCTTGGCCAACGGGCAGGCCGACTTTGCCTACCTGGGCGACCTGGCTGCCATCGTCGGCAAGGCCAACGGGCTGGATACCCGGGTGCTGGCCGCCGGTGTGCGTGGGGTAAAAAGCTACCTGGGGGTGGTGCCCGGCTCGGGTATCAAAAGCCTGCACGATCTCAAGGGCAAGCGCGTGGCGGTATTCCGCGGCACTGCCAACCAGCTGTCGTTCGCCAGTGCCCTCGCCAGCCAGGGGTTGACCGAGCGTGACCTGAAAGTCATCAACCTCGACTTCAATGCTGCCAATGCCGCACTGGCGGCCAAGCAGATCGACGCCACCTGGGGCTTGTCCAGCCTGCTGTCGTTGCGCGAGCGCGGCTTGGTCGAAATACCGGTCAGCTCCCGCGACCTGCTCGGGGCTGGGGGTACCCAAGCGGTGTTGCTGGGCACGGGCGATTTCATCCGCAAATACCCGCAACTGGTGCAGCGCCTGGTCAACGCGCAGGAGCAGGCAAGCACCTGGCTGCGTAACGAACGCAACCGCGAGGCCTACCTGGAACTGGTGGCCAGCAACGCCAATTGGCCGCTCAGCATTCTGCGTGATGACCTGGCCAAGGAAGACCTCGCCCAGTACTTCGACCCGCGCCTGGACCCTGGCTTTATCAGCCAGTTGCAGCAGGGCGTTGACCTGGCTGCCAAGGAGCGCCTGATCCGCCGCGGCTTCCAGGTGGCCGATTGGGTCGAACCCCGCTTCCTCGATGCTGCATTGCAGCAGGAACATGCGGTGCAGGCCGCGCGCTGAACCCTCAACCCCCCACAAGCAAAGCAAGGACCACAACCATGAGTAACGCTGCCCTGGCCACCGTGCCGCACACCCTTGACCTCGACATTCAACCGGTTGCCGGCCGTATCGGCGCGCAGATCCACGGCGTGAAGCTGTCTGCCGACCTGGACGCTGCCACGGTGGCGGCCATCCAGGCTGCGCTGGTGCAGCACAAGGTGATCTTCTTCAGGGACCAGGGGCACCTGGACGATACGAGCCAGGAAGGCTTTGCCAAACTGCTTGGTGAGCCGGTCGCTCACCCGACCGTGCCAGTGGTGGAGAACACCCGTTATCTCATGCAGCTCGACGGTGCCCAAGGCCAGCGCGCCAACTCGTGGCATACCGACGTGACCTTCGTCGACGCCTACCCCAAGGCGTCCATCCTGCGTAGCGTGGTGGCACCGGCGTCGGGTGGCGACACGGTGTGGGCCAACACCGCAGCGGCCTACCAGGAACTGCCTGAAGCGCTGCGCAAGCTGGCCGACTCGCTGTGGGCGGTGCACAGCAACGAGTACGACTATGCAACGCTCAAGCCCGACGTGGACCCTGCCAAGCTTGAACACTACCGCAAGGTGTTTACCTCCACCGTGTACGAAACCGAACACCCGGTGGTGCGGGTACACCCGGTCAGTGGTGAGCGGGTCTTGCAACTGGGGCACTTTGTGAAGCGTATCAAAGGCTATTCCCTGGCCGACTCACAGCACCTGTTCGCCGTGTTGCAGGGCCATGTGACGCGCCTTGAGAACACCGTACGCTGGCGCTGGCAGGCCGGGGACGTGGCCATCTGGGATAACCGTGCGACCCAGCATTACGCAGTGGATGACTACGGCACCCAGCCCCGGGTGGTTCGCCGTGTGACCCTGGCCGGTGAGGTGCCGGTGGGGGTGGATGGTCAACAGAGCCGCACCACGCGCAAGGGTTGAGATACGCAGCGGCTTACAACAGTTGTGCTCTGGGCCCATGAATGATGACGGGCCTGTGGATACTCCGTCTGGACTGCCCCACAAAATCTGGACGCTGGCGCAATCTACCTTGTGGGAGCGGCTTCAGCCGCGAACACCGGCAAAGCCGGTGCCATAC
>NZ_JACVVF010000003.1:0-200846 GCF_016648095.1 Pseudomonas sp. S32 | reverse complement strand
AACGTAGGAGCGAGCAAAGCTCGCGATGCGCCGCGCGGGCGGCGCTCGATCCCCCAGGCGCTACAACATCTAACGATGTACACCCCCCAGCCCCACCGCCCTCCAGCCTAAATCACCCGGAACCCATGCGTCCCGTCCCGCTCAAGCTGCGCCACCAGCCCAAACTCCCAATCAAGGTAGCCCTGCATCGCCTCCCGGGGGTTATCCGTGCCCTCATAAGGGCGGCGGTACCGATCACTACGGGCCACGGCCAGCCGGGCTTCCCCCGTTTCCAGCGGCTTTCCGGCCGCAATCCAGGCAGCAGTACCGCCCGTGAGCACATGCACCGGTGCACGGGTCAGCGCTCGCAGGTCCTGGGCGGCGAAGCGTGCCAGCAGGCTGCTGCCGCAGGTCAGCACGTAGCGTTGGGCCGCCGGCGTGCGTTCGAGCACTTCGGGCAGTTGCGCACGGATCGCCCACCAGGCGCCAGGGATGTGGCGTTTGACGTAGTTGGCGCTGGTGGTGAAGTCCAGCACCACGGTGCCGTCTTCATCCAGCCACTGGACCAGTTGCCGAAGATCGATTTCATCGGCGGTGGGCACGGCCGGCAGCGGTGGCTGCCAGTCGCCCTGGGCACTGAAGTGCTGCTGGCCCAAGCCGTCCAGTACGGCGACCTCCCAGCCCATTTGCGCCAGCCACGAGGCGCTCATGTTGGCGCGCACGCCGTCGTCGTCCACCAGCACGATGCGGGCACCCCGCACGCTGGCGACATGGTCGGTTTCCTGCACCAGTTGGCCACCCGGCACCGAACGGCTGCCAGGGAGGTGGCCGGCGCTGTACTCCTCGGGTGTACGCACATCGAACAGGTAGGTGGTGCGGGCAGGCTCACCTTGCCAGCGTGCCAGCCCGTCAAGACCAAGCCGCTGTACACCGGCGCGGTCAGCCACTGCTCTGGCCTGGCGTGCGGCGCGGGCGCGGGTGCCTTCGCTCACCTGGGCAAAACGTTGCGCTTGGCCGTGGGCCAGGGCCTGACCTGCCAGGGTCCAGCCGATGGTGCCGTTGCGCAGGGCCGCTACCGGGTTAGGGATGCCTGCGTTGACCAGGGACTGGGTGCCGATGATGCTGCGCGTGCGGCCGGCGCAGTTGACGATCACCTGGGTGGAAGGGTCTGGCGCCAGTTCTGCCACGCGCAATACCAGTTCGGCACCCGGTACGCTGATGCCGCCTGGGATGCTCATGGTCTGGTACTCGTCGAAGCGACGCGCATCCAGCACCACCACGTTGGCGTTTTGCAACAGCAGTTGCTGCACCTGCTCAGCGGGTAACGAGGGGGTATGGCGCACGCTCTCGACCAGCTCGCCAAACGCCTTGCTGGGTACGTTCACGTCGCGGAACAGCTCGCCGCCTGCTGCCTGCCAGCCGTTTAGGCCATCTGCAAGGATGGCCACGTCGCGGTAAGCTAGGTCCAGTAAGCGTCGGGCAGCCTGTTGGGCCAGGCCCTCGCCGTTGTCATACACGGTAATGGCGGTATCGCGCCGTGGGATGCGGGCCAGCACCTCCAGTTCCAGTTTCGACAACGGGATGTTGGCGGCAAACAGTGGGTGCGCCTGGGCGAACGGGTCTTCTTCGCGCACGTCCAGCAGGGCCAGTTCCTGCCGTGCCAGCAAGGCCCGGCGAATGTCAGCGTATTGGCGGGTTGTGACGGCGCTCATGGGGCAAGGTTCTCTTTGGACAGGTCCCAGATATTGGGCAGGTGAAGGTTGGAGTAACCGGAAATGAACGGCTTTTCGGTACCGTCCTCGCTGTACACGGCCCGTCGGACGGCGCCGATGTTGGCCCCGTAGACATGGATACTGACGGACACCTGGTCGGTGTAGGCATTGCTCACTTGATGGATGTCCCCCACCTGGGGCGATACCGCTTCCACCTGCCCAGGCGACAGGCGTATGGCGGGGCCATCAGGGCGCAGCCCGCCTGCCGGGTCGCGAACGAAACCTTGCGAGTCCTCGGCACCGCGCAGCATGCCGATCAGGCCCCACACACGGTGATCGTGCACCGGCGTACGCTGGCCCGGGCCCCACACAAAGCTCACCACAGAGAAGCGCTGGCGTGAATCGCAGTGCAGCAGGTATTGCTGGTAGCGCTGCGGGTCAGGCCTGGCGAGGTCGGCTGGCAGCCAGTCGTCGTGGCTGACAAGATCAGCCAGCAGGGGCTGGGCATGCCGCAGCAGGGTGGCTTCATCCGGTTGCCGGTCCAACAGCCCGGCCAGGCTGTCGATGAAGTGGCGCAGGCGTTCCGTGCGCAAGGGGTAGCTCATGACAGGGGCTCTTCGCGTAAGGTTGGGTAAACCCTAGCAAACGGTCTATCTATAATCAAAATGCAAAATATTCATAAGCTAATATGCAAATAATGCATTTACAGATGGCCTTGCATGCTTTCAAATCCCCCCACAATGCCCTGTTCGATCAAGCATGGCGCTGCCACCTGGCTTGATCATTCACCCTGACGAGACCGCACGCGCGGATCGCCTTACAGGCCCTGATGGGCCCTGGAGACGTACGTGCGTTATTTCAAGCGATTGGCCGCCACCCTGTTGGCGTCTTCCCTGAGCGTTGCCGCTGCTGCCCAGACCCTGGTAGTAGGCGATCAGAGCTACAACGCCCGCGCGGTGATGGAAGCCGCCGGCGTGCTCGACGACCTGCCCTATACCCTGGAGTGGAAGCAGTTCACGGCGGGCTCCCCGGTCGCCGAAGCCCTAAACGTGGGCAGCCTGGACGTCGGCCTGCTGGGCGATGCGCCGCCGCTGTTCCTGGGGGCCCTGGGTGCGCCGATCAAGGTGATCGCAGTCAGCCGGCAGAACCTCGAAGGGGTGGCCATACTGGCGCGCAAGGACTCGGCCATACACAGCCTGCAGGACCTGCGCGGCAAGCGCGCGGCCATCTGGAAAGGTTCATGGAGCCAGCAATTACTGTTCAGCGCCCTGGACAAAGCGGGCGTACCGCGCGATGCGCTGGAACTGCGTTACCTCAGTGCGCTGGATGCCTCTCATGCTCTGGATGGCGGCTCCGTGGACGTGATCGCCACGTGGGAGCCCTACGTCACCCAGCAGGAGCGCCATGGCGCACGGGTACTGGCCACAGCCGAGGGGGTCATCCCGGCGCAGAGCTTCGTGGTCGCCAACAGCAAGGCGATCGAGCACAAGCGCCCACAGATCGCCGACTTCCTGCAACGCCTGAAAAAAGCCCGTGACTGGGCCCTCGGCAACCCGGCCAACACCGAGGCCTATGCCGATGACTGGGCCAAACGCACCCGTGCCGACGCAGATATTGCCCGCGCCTGGTTCGCCCGCGCACGTACCGACCTGGCCCCGCTCGACCCGCAGGTGATCGCAGACGCACAGACCACCGTGGACTTCTTCGCCGGGCTCGGCCTGATCAAGGCCTACCCCGCAGCAACCCTGTTCGACACCTCGTTCACGGCAGCGATCGCCCAGCCCCAGGCCAGCAACCATTGAACCGGTCATCACCCCTTGCAAGGATTCCCATGAGCAAACGACAGATCAAGCTTGGCGCCCTGACCATGGGCTGCGGTGGCCCCGGCCGGCACAACCTGTGGCTGGACCCGGCGCTGCCCGCCGACGCCAGCGTCAACATCGATTGGTACATCGAAATAGCCCGGCAAGCCGAGGCCGCGCTGTTCGACCTGGTCTTCATCGTCGACAGCCAGTACATCACCCCCGGCTCGCCCTCGCACTACCTCAACCGCCTGGAGCCCCTGACGCTGCTCTCGGCCCTGGCGGTGAGCACCCGCCATATCGGCCTGGTAGGCACGTTGACCACCTCATACAACGCGCCGTACAACGTCGCCCGCCGGCTGGCTTCGCTGGACCTGATCAGCAAAGGGCGCGCCGGCTGGAACGTGGTCACCAGTGGTGATGCCGGTACGGCGGGCAACTATGGCCTGGATGAGCATTACGACTACGACACCCGCTATGCGCGCGCCCAGGAGCATGTGCAGGTGGTGCAGGGGTTGTGGCAGTCGTACGAGGAAGGCGCGTTCCCCCGCGACCGGGCCAGCGGGCGGTTTCTCGACCCCTCGAAGCTGCACGCCTTGAATCATCAGGGGGCACACTTTTCGGTGGTCGGCCCGCTCAACATCCAGCGCTCGCCCCAGGGGCAACCGGTGATCTTCCAGGCAGGGGACTCTGAACAGGGGCGTGACCTGGGGGCTGCCACCGCCGATGTGGTGTTTACCCATGCTGCCAGCATCGAACAGGGCCAGGCGTTCTACCGTGACATCAAGGAGCGCGCGGCACGCCTGGGACGCGACCCGGACCAGTTACTGGTGCTGCCGGGCGCGGAAATCTACGTGGGTGACAGCGATGAGCACGCCCGTGAGATCGAGCGCCATTACCACCAGGCCGACCACAGTTTCGACCTGGCCTTGAAAGAGTTTGGCCGTAACTTCGGTTGGCATGATTTCACCCAGTACGACCTCGACGCTCCCTTCCCCCAGCAAAGCCTGGAGCATGCGCGCAGTAGCTTCTTCACCAACGCCAAGCGCATCGCCGATCAGGCGCGGGACAAGAGGTTCACCCTGCGCCAGGCCATCGAGTTCGGGCGCCAGTTGCGCCCCGGGGCATTTGTGGGCTCGGCCCAGACCGTGGCGGCGAAGATGGCGCACTGGTTCGAAGCGCGAGCCCTGGACGGTTTCAATATCTACATTGGCCACCCGGAGCAGTTCCGCCGCTTCACCGAAGAGGTCGTGCCGCTGTTGCAGGAGCGGGGCGTCTACCGCAATGCTTATGAGGGCACGACGCTGCGCGAAAGCCTTGGGCTGAGCATTCCGCGTTTCAGCCGCTAGTGCACTGAAGGCCGCAATGCGGCCTTCAACCATTCCAGCCCCTGCCTTAGAAATCGTAGGCCAGCTTGGTGTACCAGTAGCCGCCGCCGGGATGGAAGGGTGGGTTGCCATAGGCGGCCTGGTTGCCGTTGGGGTTGTAGACCCCATTCTTGTCAGGCCGCACGTTGAAGATGTTGGTGCCGCCCAGGCTCAGGGTAAGGCTGTCGAACAGCAGATAGGACAGGTCCAGGTCGGTGATCCATTTGGCGCCGAAGCTGCGGTCCTGCGCGGCGTTCTGCTGCCAGGTCTCTACCTTGCCGTAGCGGGTGGTCTGCAAGGTGCCGGTGAAATTGCCCAGCAGCCATTGCCCCCCCAGTACCCACTTGGTTTTCGGTGAGGCCGCCACCAGGTCGCCCTCACGGCCATGCCCGACTACCTGAATGCCCGCATCCGCCAGCGCTTGTGGCGTGCCACGGGTACCACGCACGGTGGTCTTGTTCCAGTTGAAGCCCAGGGTCCAGCGAACATCGCCCATGGCACCGAACTCGCTGGTGTGGTCGGCCACCAGGTCCAGCCCGCGGGTACGGGTGTCGAACGCGTTGGTGTAGTAGTTGATCCAGGTGGTGCGGGCCAGGCCGAGTGATGCAAGCATGTCGCCCACTGCGCCTGCACCGCCGGCGCGGTCGTAGAGGTTTTCGGTAAGCAGAATGCGGTCATCGATGTCGATCAGGTAGGTATCCAGGGTCACGCTGGTGCGGCGTGCCGGCTGCCAGGTAATGCCCAGGCCTGCGTTGCGCGACTTTTCCGGGTCCAGGGTGCCACCGCCGAAGGCCTGCGCTGCGGCGCTGCCCGGGGCTACGGTGCGCCGCAGCGCGGGCACCACATTGCCATCGGCATCCAGCGCGGTGCGGTTGTCGCTGACGGTGTAGCCCGACTGGGTCAGCGAAGGGGCCCGAAAGCCGCTACCCAATGTGCCGCGCACGGCCAGCGTGTCGGTGAGGGCGTAGCGTGAATTGAGCTTGAAGCTGGCCGTGTTGCCCGACTCGTCGTCATAGTGCTCGAACCGCGCTGCCGTACCCAGATACCAGCGCGGTGACAGGTCGAACCCCAGGTCGAGGTAGGCAGCGTAGTTGTTGCGTTTGACGTCCGCTTCATCTTCCGGGCGAATGGTCAGCGCCGCCTGGGCACCCACTGCGGTCTGGCCCCTGGCCAGTGCATACAGCGGGTTTGGCCTGCCATCGGCCAGCGTTGCCGGGTAGGTGTAGGGCCCCACGCTGTAGGCCAGCGGGTCGCCTGCGAACGTGCGAAAACGCTCCCAGCGATGTTCCAGGCCAGCCGATACGCGGGTGGGTACGGCCAGCCCGAACACACTGTCGAACGCGCGGGTGATGTCGAGGTTGTTGACCCACTGGTCGAATTGCAGGGTGGCCAGGTCGTCGAAGGACGTGGGCGAGGCGGGGCCGTAAGTGGGGTTGATGGTGAGGTCGCTGGACTGCTGGTTCTTGTTGCGCCCGTAGCTGGTGGACAGGTCCCAGTCCCAGTTGCCGGCAGCCCCTTTTGCCCCGAGCAGCCACTGGTAGTCGGTGTCCTTGATATTGTTGAGCGGGTAGTAGCCGTCAGGGAACAGCTCGGGGATGGACGCATTGCTGTTGGGCAGACGGTAGTTGTTGTAGGCCTCGAGCTTGCGTTCTGCATAGGTGGCGAACGAGTAGAGCTTCAGGTCATCGCTCAGGGGCAGTTCGGCGTTGTAGCCCAGGTTGAAGGCGCGCAGGTCGGGGTCGCCGTTCTTCACGGCGCGGCGGTCCCAGGTGGCCTGGCGGTCATCTTCGAAATAGGCGCGGTAACCGGGCGCTGCCTTGTCGATCCAGCTGGCGGTACCTCGCTTGCGCGCCTCGCCCGACAAGTGCAGGAAGCCACCATCACCCAACACGAAGCCTTGGTCGCCGGCCAGCTTGAGGGTTTCGCCCTGGCCACTGTACAGCTGGCCGTAACTGCTTTCGTAATGGCCGCCGCTGCTGGCGTTCTTGAGGATGATGTTGATCACCCCGGCCACGGCATCGGAGCCGTACTGCGCTGCAGCGCTGTCTTTCAGTACCTCGATGTGCGACACCGCGCTCACCGGGATCATGTCGATATCGACGGCATTGGCCCCGCTGTTGTCTGTCGAGCCGCTCGCCGGTACGGCGCTGTTGTGACGCCGCTTGCCGTTGACCAGCACCAGGGTGTACGCCGGGCCCAGGCTGCGATTGCTCAAGGGCCGCACACCGGACTGGAAGCCGGCGATGTTGGTACCGAAGTTGAACGACGGCAGTAGCCTGGCGATGGCCTCCGACAGCTCGGCGCGGCCGGTACGCAGCAGTTGCTCGCTGCTGATGACGTCGATGGGGGCGGGGCTGTCGGCCACGGTGCGCTGGTTGCCGCGCATGCCGGTGGAGATCACCGTGACGGTATCCAGGCGTGGGTCCTCGGGGGCGGGTTCGGCATTGGCCAGGGGCGCAAGCAGGCAGGCCAGTGGCAAGGCGATGAAAGGGGGTTTGGGCATCATGTCCTCGAAAAGCACGCAGGGGGGTAGGCGCCAGGCGCCTCATGGGCCTGGCGATTCAAGGTTTGCGGTGTTCAGGGGGCCGTTGTCGGCCTTTTTGCGGCGCTCGCCACCCCTACAGGAACGGCGCCGTTCCTGCGGGGCTGGGCTGGCCTACCACGGGGTTGCGCCGTTTCAGGCGCTGCGGGTGCCCAGGCTGGCTTCCCGTTGTGCCACCAGCGCACGGATGCGCGGGATCAGGTGTTGGCCATAGTCCACGGCATCGCGCAATTGCTCGAACCCGCGGAACAGGAAGGTGGTCACGCCCAGGTCGTAATAGGCCAGGGCTGCCTCGGCCACCTGCTCGGCCGTACCTACCAGCGACGTGGAGTTGCCAGCGCCGCCGCCGAGGGCGGCAATCTCGGTCCACAGGCGGGTGTCATGCACCTTGCGTTGGCTGGCCAACTGCACCAGGCGTTCGGAGCCGATGTTGCTGCGGCCGAAGTTCTTTTCGCGGCGGTTGCCCTGGCGGATGCCGATAACGTTCTGGGCATCGGCCAGAATCCGCTCGGCACGGGCCCAGGCTTCTTCTTCGGTGGCCCCCAGGATCGGCCGCAACGACAGGCTGAAGCGGATGTGGTTTTCCCGGCCGTAGCGGGCCGCCGCCTTGCGTACCTGGGCAATGCGCTCGCGCACCTGCTCCAGCGGTTCGCCCCACATCATGTACACGTCGGCATGTTTGGCGGCCACTTCCACGGCCGCGTCCGACGCGCCGGAAAAGTACACGGGCAAGTGGCCAACCGGTTTCACCAGCGTGAGGTTGTCCTCCACCCGGTAATGGGTGCCGGCGTGGTCGAACGGTTGCTGCTGGGTCCAGGTGTTGCGCAGCACGTCCAGGTACTCGTCAGTGCGGGCATAGCGGGCATCCTTGTCGAGGAAGTCGCCATCGCGCTGCAGGTCACTACTGTCGCCACCGGTAATGACGTTGA
Organism: Pseudomonas sp. S32; assembly: GCF_016648095.1. NCBI lineage: Bacteria > Pseudomonadati > Pseudomonadota > Gammaproteobacteria > Pseudomonadales > Pseudomonadaceae > Pseudomonas > Pseudomonas sp. S32. The sequence continues at coordinate 192,515 of NZ_JACVVF010000003.1, read as the reverse complement.
TAGCGGCTCGGCCGCGGCTGAGCTGGTCCAAGGTAGCGAACTGGCGGGCGGCGAAAGTTGGCGCCTGAAAACCTGGGCGGTGCGCCACCAGCAGGCCGATGCGCTCGGTGACGGCTGCCACGTAGCTGGCCAGGATCAGTGAGTCGGGGGCGCTGGTGCTCACCGCCAGCAGCGCCTTGTCAAAGCCTGCGTACTCTTGGGCCTGGGCGAAGGCCTTGATGAACGCCAGGTCCACCACCGGGCCACGGGGTGCCTGGGATTCGCTGCTTTCCTGTGGGCCGATCAGGCCGATGAATTCGAGGCTCATGCAAAGTGCTCCTGCGTTACGGATGGGAAACTCATGCGTGCTCCACGGCAGCGCATGAGGTGAGTGCTCGGTGTGGCGGCCACTGCCGGTGGGTCAGACCGCCACGGGCAGTACGCTGCGTGAATGCCCGGGTATCGCTGCTATCAGGGCTTGGGTATAGGGGTGGCCCGGGTGGCCCAGCACCTGGGCTGCCGGCCCTTGTTCAACCACCTGGCCTTGGCGTAGCACCAGTACCTGGTCGGCCATGCTGGCGACCACGGCCAGGTCGTGGGAGACCAGCACATACGCCACCTTCAACTCGCGCTGCAGGTCGTCCAGCAGTGCAAGAATCTGCGCCTGCACCGACACATCCAGGGCACTGACCGGCTCGTCCAGCAACAGCACCTCGGGCGCCAGGGCCAGTGCACGGGCGATGGCCACCCGTTGGCGCTGGCCGCCGGACAGCTCGCGCGGCAAGCGGTCCAGGAACGGTTCAGGCAGGCCCACCCGGCGAATCAGCTCGACGGCCTTGTGCTCCAGTGCCGGGCCTTTGAGCAGGCCAAAGGCGACCAGCGGCTCGACGATGCTGTCGTACACCGTGAAGCGCGGGTCAAGGGCGGCGAATGGGTTTTGTTGCACCAGCTGAACGCGCCGGCGCAGGGGGCGGAACTGCCGCCAGCTGTAGCCGCTCACATCCACACCTGAATATTCCACGTGCCCTGTGCTGGGGGGTTCCAGGCCAAGGGCGATACGCAGCGCCGTGCTTTTCCCGGAGCCCGATTCGCCAACGATGGCCAGGGTTTGCCCGGCATGCAGGCTCAGGCTCAGGCCCTGCAGCGCGGTGAACGTGCCCGCGGGTGCAGGCAGTGCGAACTGCTTGCCCACGTTGTGCAGGCGCAGCAACGGCTGGCCCGGTTGGGCGCGGGGCCGGCGCCGTGGGACGAAAGCCGGTGCGGCATTGAGCAGGGCACGTGTGTAGGGCTGTTGGGCGCCCCACAGCACCTGCCGGGGTGTGGCCAGCTCCACCGGTTCACCCTGTTTCATCACCAGCAGGCGGTCTGCGCGGTCACAGGCCATGCCAAGGTCGTGGGTGATGATCAGCAGTGCGATACCCCGTTCAGCCGTCAGCTGCTGCAAGTGATCGAGAATGCGCCGTTGCACGGTCACATCCAGGGCGCTGGTGGGCTCGTCAGCAATGATCAGGCGTGGTTCCCCGGCCAGGGCGATGGCAATCAGCACCCGCTGGCGCATACCGCCAGACAGCTCATGCGGGTACTGCCTGGCGCGCAAGGCGGGGGCATCCAGGCCTACCTGGGCCAACAGGGCCTGCACGTCGGCGTCCACGCCCCGGTAGCGTCGGCCCCGGGCCAGCACCAGCGCCTCGGCGATCTGCCGGCCAATGCGCAGGGTAGGGTTGAGGCTGACCATCGGGTCTTGCGGCACCAGGCCGACGGTGCGCCCGCGCACTGTGCGCCAGGTACGCTCGCTGGCGTGGGCCACGTCGACCCCCTCCACCCACACCTGGCCCTGGTCGACACGGGCATTGCCCGGCAGCAACCCCAGCAAGGCGTTGGCCAAGGTCGACTTGCCCGAGCCGGACTCGCCAACGATGGCCAGTGTCTCGCCAGGTGCCAGGCTGAATGTCACCTGTTTCAATGCCTCTACACGCTCACCGGCCACGCTGTAGCTCACGGCAAGGTCACGCACTTCTACCAAGGGTGGGCGGCTCATCGTGCGAGCTCCTCGGCGCTGCGCGCCAGGTGGTTGAGGCTGAACACCACCGCCACCACAAACAGCCCTGGCAGCAGGGATACCCACGGCGCTGTGATGAGGAAGTGCCGGCCGTTGGCGATCAGCGTGCCCCATTCCGCAGCCGGCGGCGCGGCGCCAAAACCCAGAAAGCTGAGCCCGGCGGTGGCCAGGATGGCTGCACCGAAGTCCAGCGTTGCGAGCACCGCCACGGGCCCCCAGGCATTGGGCAGCACGTGGCGCCACAGCGTGCGCACCCAACTGGCACCCCCCAGCCGTGCCGCCTCTACATAGGGAAGGGTCTTGATGCGCAGCACTTCGCCGCGTGTGGTGCGGGCAAAGCCCGGCAGGATGCCGACGCCAACGGCTACCGCTACCGGCACCGTGCCAAAACCGATGGCGGTGACGATGGCCAGTGCCAGCAACAGGCCGGGCAGCGCCAGCAACACGTCGACCAGGCGCATCAGCAGCGCATCGGTGCGCCCCCCGGCGAACCCCGCCAGCACGCCCAGGCCCAGGCCACCGACCAGCGCAATGGCCACCGCCAGCAGCGCAGCCAATATGGACAGGCGTGCGCCGTATACCACCCGGGTATAGAGGTCGCGGCCTAGTTCGTCAGTACCAAACCAGTGGGCGGCGTTGGGTGCGACCAGCTTGTCGGCCGGCGAGGTGGCGTACGGGTCGAAACCGGTCAGCACCTGCGGCGCCAGTGCAGCGAACAGTGCAAACAGCACCACCAGCAGGGCCAGGCTGAAACCAGGTTTGCGCAGCAAAGGCGCCAGGGCCTGCACGGCGCGTTGCAGCCGCGTACGGCGCTGCCACGGCGTAGCGGCCCGCCCGGCGTGGCGGGTGCGACCCCGTGTAGCGGGCACGGCTTCGATGGGGGGCAGGGGGATGTCGACGGTCATGTCAGCTTACCTTGGCAGTGTGGGTGATGCGCGGGTCCAGATACGGGTACAGCAGGTCCACGATCAGGTTCACCACCACGAAGGCGGCGGCCGATACCGCGACGATTGCCAGCACCACCGGAATGTCCTGGCGCAGCACCGCTTCCTGGGCCAGCCGGCCTACGCCATTGCGCGAGAAGATGGTTTCGACCAGCACCGCGCCTGACACCGTATTGCCCACCTGCAGGCCCACCAGCGTGAGCAGTGGCAGCGCGGCGTTGCGCAGGCCATGGCGTGCCTGCACCTGGGCGCGGCTCAAGCCCTTGGCGAATGCGGTGGCGATGTAAGGCTCCTGCCATACCCCCTGGAAGCCGCGCTGTAGTACCTGGGCATACACGGCTGCGCTGGGAATGGCGAGGGTGATGGCCGGCAGCACAAGGCTGGCCGTGCCCTGGCTGCCGGTGGCCGGGAACCAGCCCAGGCCGAAGGCGAACACCTGGATCAACAGCAAGCCCATCCAGAACACTGGCACGGAGAACCCCAGCGACGGCAGGCGCGCCAGTGCAGCCTTCAGCGGCCGCCATTGCACATAGGCCGTGAGGTAGGCCAGGCCGACCCCGGCCAGCAGGGAGAGCCCGATGGCGGTGCCGGCCAGCGCCAGGGTCTGCGGCAGGCGTTCAGCCAGCAGCGCGGTGACCGGCCGCCCCAGCGACAGCGACTGGCCAAGGTCGCCCTGCAGCGCCCCCCACAGCAGGGCGAAGTACTGCTCGAACACCCCCTTGTCCAGCCCGTAGAACGCCCGTGCCTGCGCCAGTTCCTGGGGCGACAGGCCGTCGGCTTCCATGCCCGACGCACTGAGCATGATTGCCAGGGTGTCGCCCGGCAGCAGGTAGAGGATGAAGTAGGTGAGGGTGTACGCCCCCCACAGCACCAGTACGGCCTGGGCCAGGCGGCCTGCCAGGTAGCCCTTCATGGCTGGGCCACCTGGATGTCGCTGAGCAGCGCGAAGCCTTCGGCGGTCCAGCGGAAGTCTTTCACACGTGCTGCGGTAGCGGCTTGCCACACGCGTTCGTAGAGGGGGAATGCAGAGGCTTCATCAACCAGCAGGTCCTGCAGCTGGCCATAGGCATGCGCCCGCTGCGGTTCGGCAGTGGCGGTGATGCCGGTGTCGAACAGCGCCTGGGCTCTGGCCAGGGTCGCCGGCGCGTAGGTGTTGGTGGCCAGGGTGGCGCTGTTGGCCGCCCTGGGGTCCAGAATGGTCTGCAGGATGATGGGGTCGGCGCGGGTCATGTAGGTGGAGGTCAGGTCGTAGTTGCCCGAGGCATTGCCCGCCACCCATTCGGCACGGGTCAACACGTTCAGCCGCAGGTCGATGCCCACTTTGCGCAACTGGTCCTGCACCAGCACGTCGCCTGCGCTTTCAGCCGGGGTGAGGTTGTAGCGCAAGGTCAGGCGCTGGCCGTTCTTGTGCCGGTAGCCGTCGTCGCCTTTGTGCCAGCCTGCGGCGTCAAGCAGCTGTTCTGCCGCTTTAGGGTCGTAGGCCAGTTTTTCGGCCTGGGGCTTGAAGAAGGGGGTGGTGACGTCGTACACGCCAGTGACCACAGGGAAGGCAGTGTTGTAGACGGTATGGGCGTAGCTGGTGCGGTCGATGGCCTTCTGCAGTGCCAGGCGCACCTGGCGGTCGCCCAGCAGCCGGCCGTTGCGGGTGTTGGGGTACAGGTTCAGGGCAGGGCCAGGCAGCGAGCGGCTCTGGATGGTGGCGCCCTTGCTTTGCAGCAGGTTGAGGTCTACCTCGGAGAATGGGTTGCGTGGCCACAGGATGTCGGCCTTGCCCTGCAGGAACAGGCCGTTGCGCACGCTTTCTTCGGGGATGTAGCTGATGTCCACTGCCTCCACGTGCGCCGGGCCCTTGTTGTGTACGTTGGCCGACGCCCAGGCGTAGTCGGCGCGCCGGGTCAGGCGGGCGCCCACTTCAGGGGTGTAGCGGTCGAGCACGAACGGCCCGGTGCCGATGATCTTGCCCAACGAGCGCTCTTGCGCCGTAAGCCGATAGGAGGCCGGCGCCAGCACCGCCAGGTTGGTGGTGGAGGTGGCCTGCAAAAAGCCTGCGTTGGGCTTGGACAACACCAGCCGCACGGTGAAGTCGTCGAGCACCTCGGCGTGGTCATAGCCCGCCAGGTAGGTGGCGCCGAAGGTGGCAGGCAACTGGGTGGCGAAGGCCTTGTTGCTGTCGAAGGCGGTCTTGACGGCGTGGGCATCAAAGCGCTCGCCATTGCTGAAGGTCACGTCCTGGCGCAGGTGGAAGGTGTAGTTCAAGGCATCTGCCGAAACCTCCCAACGCTGGGCCAGCCAGGGGATGATGCGACCGCTGTCCGGGTCCTGGTCGGTGAGCGATTCCACCACGTTGCGCAGCAGCACGCGGTGCTCCAGCCAGTAAACCTGGAACGGGTCGACGCTCGCCAGGGTGGTGTTGTCACCCCAGAAAGCGATACGCAGGGTTTTGTCGGCGGCTGTGTTGTCAGTGGGCGAGCAGGCAGCCAGGGCCAGAGCCAGTGAACCGATGGCGAACAGGCGGTGCAAGGTGGGCATGGGGTGATCCTTCAGTGGCAGAGCAGGTAGTGCTTGAATCAGTCCTGATACGCGCGGCCTTCGCGGTCCAGTTGCCGGACCAGCGCATCCCAGTGCCGCTGGATGCCTTCGCCCTTGCCGTCGGAAAAACGCTTGGATTGTTCGTGGACCTTGGCGATGGCGGCAGGCGAGGCATGGCGCAGTTGGTCATTGCCGCCCGCCTGCGCGGCAATCTGGATGTTGCAGGCCCGCTCCAGGCCATGCAGCTCCCGGAAGGCGTGCTCCACGCTGATGCCCCCGGTGAGCAGCCCGTGGTTGCGCAGGATCAGGATGTTGCTGTCACCCAGGTTGGCGACCAGCCGCTGCTGCTCGTCCAGGTCCAGCGCCACACCTTCGTACTCGTGGTACACCACGCGGCTGTAGTACGCCAAAGCATGCTGGGAAATGGGCAGCAGGCCGTCGCGTTGTGCCGATACCGCGGCGCCGTCACGGGTGTGGGTGTGCAGCACCGCAGCAAGGTCAGGCCGGGCGCGGTGGATGGCGCTGTGGATCACGTAACCGGCCTGGTTGATCCCCAACCCCAGCGGGTCATCGATCAGGGTGCCGTCTACATCCACCTTGACCAGGTTGGACGCGGTGATTTCGTCGAACAGCAGGCCGAAGGCGTTGATCAGGAAGTGTTCGTGCGGGCCGGGCACGCGGGCCGAGAAGTGGGTGTAGATATGGTCTGTCCAACGGAATAGGGCGGCCAGGCGGTAGGCGGCGGCCAGTTTTACCCGTACCTCCCATTCCTCGGAGCTGACGCGGTCGCGGACATGTTCGGCGACAGGGCTTATGGCGGACAGGGCGTTCATGGTGGGGCTCCAGTAATCAATGACGGCATGTGTTACGCAGGGCGGTGGTTGGCGCGTTCATGGCGTGGCCTGGGCGAGAGTGGCGCGGCCGGCCTGGGCGAAGATCACGTCATCCTGCGGGGTATGGATACGGCTACAGAGCACGTCGCGGTAGTGCCGCTCCAGCGGGTTGCGCCGTGACAAGCCGGGGTTGCCGGCGGCTTCGATTGCCAACTCGACAGCGCCGATGGCATTGGCGCTAACCAGGTGCTTGATCTGCCCGGCATGCAGCGGGTCGATGAAGCCGGCGGCGGCCGAGTCCAGCAGGCTACGGTTGGCGAACAGCAAGGTATCGATACGCCCCACAACCTCCTGGAAGCGCGGCAGGCTGGCCAGTGGCGCCCCCAGGTTCGAGGGTGCGCGCCGGTTCAGAAACCCTGCCAGCCAGTCGCGTGCAGCCTGGGCTATGCCGTCGTAAACGGCAGGCAGCAGTACCGCCATCCATAGCAGGCTCTGGGGATCGAGGTCGGTGGTGGGGGCGCTGGCGGGGCTCAGGGCCACGGCGTGGTCCAGCGGAATCTGCACGTCATCGAAGCGAACCTCGTGGCTGCAGGTAGCCCGCATGCCCAGGTGGTCCCAGTCGTCGACGATGGTGATACCCGGGGTATCGCGGTGCACCAGGAAGCCGCCTACGCGCGGGTCGCTTTCATCCGTGCTGCCCCACACCAGCATCCAGGTCAGGCCATGGCTGCCGGTTGAGTAGATTTTTTGCCCACTGATGCGCCACCCAGCGGCGCTGCGGCGGGCGACGGTGCCAGGCAAGCCGCCGCGGGCCGGGGTGCCCAGTTCGGGCTCGACGCGCAAGGCATTGATCAGCGCGCCGTGCTGCACGGCATCCCGCGCCACGCGCTGGCGCAGGTGCTCCGGCCACTGCGTATTGGCCTGCAGGCGAGCGTGTTGCAGGTACTGCATCACCAGAATCAGGGCGGTGGCGGGGTCACCTTTGCCCACGGCACCGATCACCCGCCGAGCGGTGACGAGGTCTGCACCGCCGCCGCCCAGCGCCGTGGGTACCGTCAGGGCCAACAGGCCATGGCGGTGCAGCAGGTCGAAGTTGTCCTGAGGAAAGCTGGCACTGCGGTCATAGCGTTCGGCGTTGGCTGCGAGCGCCAGTGTCAGCTCTGCAAGGGCGCTGTCGGACGGGTGACTCATGGGGCTTCATCCCTGAATGACGGTGTATGGCTAAGACCGTATTCTTATGGATGAGCGCTGTAAAAGGCTTATTTGTTCTAAGCTAATTATTTGTTTTTATAATTTCAATTGTTTATTTTTATGCGCAACTTGCATTTAAAGCTTAGCGCTTTTTACTCAAGCAGCTGTTGCCCGGCCACGGTTCCGAACAGTTCGACCGGGTCCTGCAGGTTGCCCAGGTAGCGCGGATGAAACAGCCACAAGTCCACCTGTGGCTTGAAATCACTGATGTTGAGCACTTCCAGTGCGTCGCGGTGGCGGCTGGCCTGCAGCAGCGGCTCTGGCACCAGCCCCAGGCCCTGGCCATTGGCAACCAGGCCCAGTTGCAGCTCGGTACCAAAGGTTTCCAGGTTGATCGAAAGGCTCAGGCCCTGTTCGCTCAAGGCGCGCTGCAAGCCGGCGCGGAAGCCGCAACCGTCAGGGTTGAGCACCCAGCCGCGGGTGTAGCAGTCCCTGAGCTTGTAGCTGCGCTTGCTGGCGCCGCTTCTGGCTGCCACCACTTTCAGCGGCATGCGTCCGATCGAGCGGCTGGCAATGCCCTCGGGGAAGATCTTGCCTGGCGGAAACAACGCGGCAGCGGCATCCAGTTCGCCGTTTTCCATGCGCGTTACCAGGCTGCTGCCCCAACCACTGCTCACTTGGGTGCGCAGTTGCGGGTACACCTCGCGGATCTGCGCCAATGCCTGGAGCAACACCACATCACCCAGGGTTTGCGGCACACCCAGGCGCAAGGTGCCGGAGGGCGCGCCATCGTTGGCCACCAGTTCACGCAATGAGTCGATCTCGCGCAGGATCGCCTTGCATTGCTCGTACACCCGCAGCCCCATGGGCGTGGGCTTCAGCGGCTTGGTCTGGCGGTCGAGCAGGGTGGCCCCCAGGTCTTCCTCGAAGTTCTGCAAGCGCCGGGTGATCGCCGGCTGGGTGAGTTGCAGCGCCTCTGCAGCAAGGTTGGTGGACTGGCAACGAATGACCGCGACGAAGGCGTCCATATCATCGATTTTCATGGGCTGTGTTCACCAGAGTGGGCGGGAAATAAGGGATTAGCATAATCGGGCTTTAGCGTAATGCCTGCCATGTTACGCGCAAGCCCCGGCTTGATAATGAATTATGCATATTAGGTTATTCCTAAAATCAATTTAATCTATTTTTCACAATTGGTTAGAGTCGGTGTCCCCGGCGCACCCTGCGCTGCTGCAATTGCTGAGGACGACCATGCCATCCCGATCCAAACTGCTCACCCTGGCAGCTGCGCTGCTGGTAGCGGCCCATGCCGGCGCCAGCGAGCGGCTGACCCTGCGCATTGGTGACCAGAAGGGCAACATGCGTGCCCAGTTGGAGGCCGCCGATGCGTTGCGCGACCTGCCGTATGACATCCGCTGGGCCGAGTTCCCCGCTGCGGCCCCGCTCGCCGAAGCGCTGAATGCGGGGGCCATTGATGCAGGCATCATCGGCGATGCCCCGCTGTTGTTCGTGCTGGCTTCGGGTGCGCCGGTAAAGGCCATTGCCGTGGACAAGTCCGACCCCTACGGCACGGCCTTGCTGGTGCGCCCCGATGCACCGTTGCACAGTGCCGCCGAGCTCAAGGGCAAGCGCATCGCAACCGGCCGCGGTTCCATCGGCCACCACCTCGCCCTCAAGGCACTGGACCAGGCAGGCCTCAGTGACAAGGACGTGGAGTTCCGCTTCCTGGGGCCGGTGGATGCCAAGATCGCCCTGGCCAACGGTTCGGTAGATGCCTGGTCGACCTGGGAGCCCTACACGGCGCTGGCAGAAACCAGCGGGCAGGGCAGGGTGCTTGTAAACGGGCGTGGGCTTTCCAGCGGCAACAGCTTTCTGGCAGCCACCGATCAAGCGCTGGGGCAGGTGGCCAAGCGTGAGGCACTGCAGGACTACCTGAACCGCCTTGCAGGCGCACAAGGGTGGGCCTACCAGCACCTGGACAGCTACTCGAAAACCCTGGCGGCGATCATCGGTTTCCCGCAAGAGGCGGCCCGCCTGCAGTTCGAGCGCCGGCAGTTGCACTGGCAGGTCATCGACCCGCAGACCATTGGCGAGCAACAGGACACCGCCGACTTCTATCACGCCCACGGGCTGATGAGTCAGCGCCTGGACGTCGCCCCCACATTCGCCACAGGCTTCACCGTGCCCGCCAACGGCCCACTGGCCAAGCAACCCTGAACCGGAGACGCACATGCCTTTGAAGAAACTGCGCCAACTGGGCCTGGCGTTGCTGGCCAGTGCCTTGCTGCCGAACCTGGCCAGCGCCGAGCAGACCCTGCGGATTGGATACCAGAAGTCCTCTACCCTGATTACCTTGCTCAAGGCCCGTGGCAGCCTGGAACAACGCCTGAGTACGCAGGGCATACGCGTCAGCTGGCACGAGTTCCCCAGTGGGTTGCCGCTGCTCGAAGCACTGAACCTGGGCAATGTGGACCTGTCGGCCGACGTGGCCGACACGGTGCCGGTGTTCACCCAGGCCGCTGGCGCAAGGCTCACCTACTTTGCCCGGGAAGCACCGTCGCCCACTGCCCAGGCCATCCTGGTGCCGGCGGACTCGCCGCTCAGCACACTGGCTGACCTGAAGGGCAAGCGTGTTGCCGTCACCAAGGCGGCGGGCAGCCATTACCTGCTGATCCAGGCGCTGGCCAAGGCCGGGCTGACCTTCAAGGACATCACCCCGGCTTACCTTATCCCTGCCGATGGGCGCGCGGCCTTCGAGAACCATAAGGTGGACGCCTGGGTGACCTGGGACCCTTACGTCGCCAGTGCCCAGCGTCAGCAAAACGCACGGGTTCTGGCTGATGGCAGTCAGTTGGCCAGCTACCAGCGCTATTACCTGGCGGGCAGCGACTATGCCCAGGCGCACCCACAGGTGTTGCAGCAGGTGTACCTGGCCCTGCGCGACGTGGGCACCTGGACCAAAGCCAACCCCGTGGCGGCAGCGCGGATTCTGGGGCCTTTGTGGGGCAACCTGGACAGCGCGACGGTGCAGCAGGCCAACGCCCGGCGCAGCTATGACGTGCAGCCGGTGAGGCCGGAAAACCTGTTGGAGCAACAGCAGATTGCCGATGCGTTCTACCGTGAGGGGTTGCTACCGAAGGCCGTGGATGCGACGGCCGTGACATTGTTCGAACCGGCTGCGCGTTGAGGCTGGGTGGGGCCGGTAATGCGGCCCCACCCGCATTCAACCCGGGAACAGAAACGGGTTGAAGCTGCTACGGGCAAACCCTTCTCGCTGCATTTCTGCATCGAGCACCAGCGAACCCAGGTCATCGGCTACCACCTCCAGCCCCTGGTCGTGCTCGCCGTACAACACTTTCAGGTAGCTGCCACAGTCACCACAGCTTTCGGCCTTCACCGGGCTGGCCTGCCGGTCCAGCGACCAGTAGTCCAGCTTGCCGGTCTGTTCACAATTGCTGCATTTAGCCCGCACCATGTGCCAGCGGCTTTCGCACAGGCTGCAGTGCAGGTAGCGCAAGCCGTTGCGCTTGCCGGTCATGATCACGCTGGCGATGGGGGCGCTGCCGCACACCGGGCAATACTGGCGATGTTCGCCCACTGCGGCCTTGGCCGTGACCGGCAGAGCCGCAGCCAGTTGGCCGGCGTACAGCATCAACGCCGCCCACAGGAGCACGGCCTGGCCGCTGTTTACCTGGTCGTAGCGGCCCTGCAGCAGGTGGTCAGCCGCCGCCTCGCGTTGCTCAGGGGGTGTGTTGGCCAGGCTCGCCAGCGCATCGGCCAGTACCGGACCGGCACCAGGCATCAGTTGCTCGATCAGTTGCTGCAAGGCTGCCTGCCAGTAGCCAGAGCGCGCCAGGCGCTCAGCCGCCAACGGCACGTGCGGGCCCAGGCTGGCCACCACAGCCTGCACCTCGTCGGCCGGCACGGGAAAGCGCTGCAACAAGGCCTGTTGAGCCTGCGCCACCTGTGCAGCAAACAGCAGGTAGTCGGCCTGTTCATGCCCCTGCGCCAGGTGGCGCAGGCGTGCGGCCCGCTGTTGGTAATACTGGCCGGCGGGCGGCAGCAGCAACGGGGTGATCTCATTGACGCCGCCCGTGGCTTGTTCCACGGGCACCACCGTGATGCTGCTCATTGCTTGTCACCCTTGGAGATCTGCTGATACCAGCGGTCATGGTGCGACTTGGCCCAGCGACGGCTCACGTAGCCGGTGACCATGCCGCGTATCGACCCTTTGACCCAGAACGCCAGGTAGGCGTGGCCGATGATCAGCAGGATCAGGCAGATACCAGCCACTGCGTGGGTGAACAGCGCCACGCGGATCAGGGCGATATCGAACAGGTGTGCGAACCACGGCCGCCAGATCACCACGCCGCTGAGCATCAGCAGGGTGATCAGGCCCATGATCCCCCAGAACAGCACCTTCTGCCCGGCATTGTACTTGCCAATCTGCAGCGGCTTGCTGTGGTCCCCGGCGAGTACGGTCTTCACGTTGCGAAACCAGATGGCGTCCTGGCGCTCGGGCAGGTTGTATTTCACGAAGCGCGCAAACAGGAACATCAGCACCACGAACACCACCACCCCGAAGAAAGGGTGGAGGATGCGCGCCAGCTGCGGCGTGCCGAACACGCCGTTAAGCCAGTTCAGCGACGGGAAGAACCACGACAGCCCCGACAGGGCCACCAGAAAGAAGCAGATGACCATGAACCAGTGGCTGGCCCGGTCAATGAAGCGGGTACGCAGAATCAGTTTGTCCTTGTTCATCACAAGTGTTCCTCGTGGTCTTCTTCCACCTCATTCGGGCCAACGCCGATGTAATGGAATACGGTACCGGCCAGGGTGGCGAAGAACGCCGCCGCTGCCACCGGCTTCAGCCAGCCTTTCCAGCCACTGATGGCGGTGCTGATGCGCGGGTCCGGGTTGAGCTTGTGATACAGCTCGGGTTTGTCCGCATGCTGCAGCACGTAGAACACGTGGGTGCCGCCGACGGCCTGTGGGTCGTAGATACCCGCGCCGGCAAAGCCGCGGCCATGCAGCTCGGTGACACGTTCCTCGGCCTGTACCAGCATGTCGGCCTTGCTGCCGAAGTTGATGGCGCCGGTGGGGCAGGTTTTGACACAGGCCGGTTCCTGGCCGACCGTTACCCGGTCGACGCACAGGGTGCACTTGTAGGCCTTGTTGTCCTTCTTGCTGATGCGTGGCACATCGAACGGGCAGCCGGCCACGCAGTAGCCGCAGCCGATGCAGTGCTCGGACTGGAAATCGACGATGCCGTTGGCGTACTGGATGATGGCGCCGGGTTGCGGGCAGGCTTTCAGGCAGCCGGGGTCGGCGCAGTGCATGCAGCCGTCCTTGCGGATCAGCCACTCCAGCTTGCCGGCCTCGTTCTCGTGCTCGTCAAAGCGCATCAGCGTCCAGGTGTCTGCTGTAAGGTCGGCCGGGTTGTCATAGACGCCCACGTTATGGCCGACCTCGTCGCGCAGGTCGTTCCATTCGTTGCAGGCCACCTGGCACGCCTTGCAGCCGATGCAGATGCTCACGTCGATCAGCTTGGCCACCTCGGCCTGGTGATCGCGTGCGCGGGGTGCCGGTGTGAAGGCGTGTGTGGCCGAGCGGCGGATGATGTCTTGGGATTGCAGGGACATAATAGGGCTCCGTCAGGCCTTTTCCACGTTCACCAGAAACGCTTTGTATTCCGGGGTATTGGTGTTCGATTCGCCCACCCCCGGGGTCAGGGTGTTGGCCAGGAAGCCCTTGCGGGTCGCGCCCTCGAAGCCCCAGTGACAGGGCACGCCGATGGTGTCGACCGCCTGGCCGTCGATCTGCAGGCGGCGAATGCGCTTGGTCACCACGGCCTTGGCCTTGATGTAGCCGCGCTTGGTACTGACCCGCACCAGGTCACCCTGCACGATGCCTTTGTCCTTGGCCAGCAGCTCGCCGATCTCGACGAACTGCTCAGGCTGGACGATGGCGTTGAGCCGGGAATGCTTGGTCCAGTGGCGGAACAGCTCGGTGATGGAGTAGGTGGTGGCCACGTAAGGGAACTCCTCCCGGCTGCCCATGCGTGCCCGGTCACTGTCATACAGTCGCGCGGTGGGGCTTTTGCTGACAGCGGGGTGCAGCGGGTTACTGGCCAGCGGGCTTTCGGTGGGCTCGTAGTGCTCAGGGAACGGGCCATCGTTCATCGCGCCTACCGAAAACAGTCGCCCGACCCCTTCGGGCAACATGATGAAAGGGTGGGTGGCGGTGCCGGGTGGCACGGTTACCGGGAAGTCCGGCACGTCGATGCCGCTCCAGCGGCTGCCATCCCAGCCGATGACCTTGCGCTTGGCGTCCCACGGCTTGCCCTGAGGGTCGGCTGAGGCACGGTTGTACAGAATGCGGCGGTTCTGTGGCCAGGCCCAGGCCCAGCCTGGTGTGCAGCCCAGCCCGCTGTCGGCGTTGTCGCGCCGGGCCATCTGGTTGCCGGCTTCGGTCCAGCAGCCAGCGAACACCCAGTTGAAACAGGCGGTGCTGCCGTCGTCGCGCAACTGGCCGAAATTGTCCAGCAGCTGGCCCTTGCGCAGTACCAGGTTGCCCTGGTCGTCGTGCAGGTCAGCCAGGGCATAGCCATTGGACTCCTTGGCCACCTCTTCAGGTGCCGGGTCGTATGGGTCTTTGTAGTCCCAGGCCATGTTCAGTACCTGCTCAGGGCAGGCGCCGCCTTCTTCCTGGTACAGCTCGCGCAGCTTCATGAACAGGTGGCCAAGGATCTTGCCGTCATGCCAGGCCTCGCCGGGCGGCGCGGCACCGGCCCAGTGCCACTGCAACCAGCGCCCGGAATTGACGATAGAGCCGTTTTCCTCGGCAAAGCAGCTGGAGGGCAGGCGGAACACTTCGGTCTGGATCTGTGCGGGGTCCACGTCATTGGACTCGCCATGGTTCTGCCAGAAGCTGGAGGTCTCGGTGGCCAGCGGGTCGATGATGACCAGGAACTTGAGCTTGGCCAGTGCCTCGGCTGCCTTGTTCTTGTCCGGGAACGCGGCGATGGGGTTGAAGCCTTGGGCGATATAGCCGTTGACCTTACCGTCATGCATGCGGTTGGCGAAGTTGAGCACGTCGTAGCTGTCGTCCCATTTGGGCAACCAGTCGAAACCCCAGTCGTTTTCGCGGGTGGCTTTTTCGCCGTACAGGCTCTTCATCAGGCTGATGAAGAACTTGGGCGTGTGCTGGTAGTAGTTCACCTGGTCGGGCAGCTGGGCCTTGGGCGTGGTTTGCTGCAAATAGGTGTGTATGTCGGCCTGGCTGTCCGACGGCAGGTTCATGTAGCCCGGCAGGCGCTGGGACAGCAGCCCCAGGTCGGTATAGCCCTGGATGTTGGAGTGGCCGCGCAGGGCGTTGACGCCACCACCGGCCATGCCGATATTGCCCAGCAGCAGCTGGAGCATGCCGGAGCCGCGAATCATCTGCGCCCCGGTGGTGTGGTGGGTCCAGCCGAGGGCGTAGAGGAAGGTGGCGGTGCGGTCTGGCACGCTGGTGCTGGCCAGGATGTCGCAGATCTCCAGGAAGTCGTCCTGCGGTGTGCCGCACAGCTGGCTGACCAGCTCCGGGGTGTAGCGGCTGACGTGCTGTTTGAGCAGGTTGAACACGCACCGGGGGTGGCTCAGGGTCATGTCCTGGCGGGCATGGCCGTTGTCATCCAGCTCGTAGGCCCAAGAGCTGCGGTCGTAGCGCCTCGCCTTGGCGTCGTAGCCGCTGAACAACCCGTCGTCGAAGTGGTAGTCGTTGCGCACAATGAGCGAGGCATTGGTGTAGGCGCGTACGTATTCATGCTGGATACGGTCGTGGGTCAACAGGTAGTTGACCATGCCCATCAGGAAGGTGATGTCTGAGCCCGCACGTACCGGTGCGTAGATATCGGCCACTGAAGCGCTGCGGTTGAAGCGCGGGTCGACCACGATCACTTTGGCGCCGTTGCGGATCTTGGCCTCGATCACCCACTTGAACCCTACAGGGTGCGCTTCGGCCGGGTTGCCGCCCATGATCAGCACGACGTTGGCGTTCTTGATGTCCACCCAGTTGTTGGTCATCGCGCCGCGGCCGAAGGTGGGCGCAAGCGCTGCTACCGTAGGGGCATGGCACACCCTGGCCTGGCTGTCGGTGCCCAGGATGCCCAGTGCACGGGTAAAGCGTTGGTCCAGGGCGCCGGTTTCGCTGGAGGCGGCAGAGGAGCACAGCATGCCGGTCGACAACCAGCGGTTGACGGTGACGCCGTCGGCGTTGCGGGCGATGAAGTTGGCATCCCGGTCATCTTTCATCAGCCGGGCGATGCGGTCGATCGCGTAGTCCCAGCTCACCCGCTCCCATTTGTCGGAGCCGGCTGCGCGGTATTCGGGGTGCAACAGGCGCTGTTCGCTGTGGATGTAGTCGACCAGGCCTGCGCCCTTGGGGCACAGCGAACCGCGGCTGACGGGGTGGTCGGGGTCGCCTTCGATGTGAAAGATGCGCGCTTTGGCATTCTTCGCGCCGTCACCCAGGCTATACATCAGGATGCCGCAGCCCACTGAACAATAGGTGCAGTTGTTACGGGTCTCTTTGGCCCGCAACAACTTGTACTGCCGGGACTGGCTGGCATTGGCCACGGTGGCGCCAAAGCCTAAAGAAGCAGCTGAAACAGCGGCGGCACCGGTGGTGCAAAGTTTAAAAAACTGCCGTCTGCCAAGATCCATTAACGTTCCTCCAACAGGCGTCAGGCTGCGCGGTGTGGCAAGCCCGGCCTGGGTTACATAAGGCCCCGGTCCAATGCAGGCAGCCGGGTGCCCGCCGGCCATTTGCATGGCTGGCGCAATCAATAGGTATGCCCGTTGCAAGGAGGCGGCAGGTGGCCTGCCTGACCAATGAGAGGGTGCTGTTTCGTATGACGAAAGCGCAGTGGGTTATTCGAAAATTATAAGGACTGAATCACGGTCGTGCCGGGGCGTTTGCTAACGTGGCGGGGCAGAGTTTAATGGGTTGGCGGTGGGTGGGCTAATTGGCCGGCTCGATCAATTGATAGAGCGTTTCGATGAAGTAACTGATACGGTTAAATAATAAGGTACTGTATTGATCTGAATCAATAAACCTCACCCGTGACCGCCCAGCCATTAAAAACAATACGACTAAAGTGCAAGGCCCGGCGGGCTAAATTTTCACGCGCCGCCGGGCTGACCAGCTATTGCAGCGTGCTCGGTTTGAAGGCGGGCGGTAGTTGTTTGATGGCGTCTTCCAGCAGTGCGATAGGCGCTTCCAGGGCCTGTGCTTCGCTGTGCCTGTTTTGCGAAATGAGCCGGTCGCGCTCAGTACGCAGGTTCAGCAAGTTTTTCTGCAGTTTCAGGGCTGACGCGTTGTATGTGTCCATAAATTTCTCACGTAGGTAGCTTCCATGCCGATGTAGGAAATACGGACGGTATCAGCTCGAATTTGTAGGAGAAACTGATGTTTCATACAGCGACTGGGTTAGATGGCGAAAGGTCCTACATGGTTGGGTAATTATTCCTACAACTTGAGAAATCCTCCGCCCGTAACTTGCTACACGCTGCAGGTTGCGCAGCCTCTGCTACGATCGATGTTTTCCCGGCCAAGGAGAGGCCTATGCACTACGTTGTGATCGAGAGCCACCGCAGTGAGTACCCGCGCCCTATTCGGTTCGCCAAGGGCACCTTGCTGGAAGTAGGCCCGCGCTACGAAGGTGAGCCGGGCTGGCAGGACTGGTACCTGTGCAGCTGCACCGGTCAGGAACCTGGCTGGGTGCCCGCGCAACTGATCGAGCGGTTGAGTGTTGGTCAGGGCAGGGCGCTTGACCACTATTCAGCCCATGAGTTGGATGCTGAACCTGGGCAACTGGTGCAGATGCTGCGCCCCTTGAATGGTTGGTTATGGTGTCGCCGCCATGGCAATGGCGAGCTGGGATGGCTACCCGCTCAGAAGCTCAGGCAGCTCACCTGACGCGAGGCGCAGAGGGCTGCGCAGGGATGATCCGGTCATTGCACGGCCAATCTGATCTGCTTTTTTTCTACAAACCTGCATCTGTAACCGTATCAGCTGAAGCGCGAAAATAGCTGCATCCCGTATCGTCATGTAGAGGTTCCAATGGGCAAGCTCGCGCTGTTCCTCGGTGGTTTTCTGGTCCTGACCATCCTTATCGGTTTGCTGGGTACCATTCCGCCAAGCTGATTGTTGGTCCCCAACCCTCCGGCCTGCCTTCTTCCCTCCGGCAGGCCCGCCCCCCAATACACTGCAGACCAGCGGTAGGCAGCTGTCATTCTCAAGTGCCAAGGCGTCGTGTAGTCTCCGGCCGCCGTTCATTCGGGCGGGTACTTATGCCTTGGAGTCCAGTCGTTGATAGAAAGCAAAAAAGGCGCTTCAGCGATGCTGGAGTGGCGTGCCCGTTTCCTGGCCAAGGGTGCGCTCGACGAGCCGCGTTACCACACGGCGTTACACGATGCGCAGGTGTTGGAGCGGGCGGGGTTGATCAGCACGCAGGAGTGGATCGAGCTGGTCAAGCTAGCGAACGCCGCGTTGCTGGATGTGGGATAAGTCATTCTCCACGCTCAGAAATCTGTCCACAAAAAACGTGGGTAGGTCTGTGGATAACGTGCTGAAAGCCAAGCCCACGGCGGCCTCTGTTAGATTGAGCAGAATTTGAGCAGCTGCAGAGGTTGATCTTGGGGCGAGCACGTTGGGGCTTAGGTGGGCAATCAGGCAGTAAAGCAGTGGGCCATGTCGCAACCCACTTAGATAACCCGGCGCATCGGTTCAGCCTGTTCTACACGGTTGCGACCCTGAGCCTTAGCCCGGTACAGCGCCTTGTCGGCGCTTGCCAGCAGTACATCCAGCGCTGGCGTTGGCTGGCCGGCGTCGCAACCTGCAATACCAATGCTGACAGTAATCTGCACACGCTTGTCGGCCTGCTGCACATCCAGGTCCTGCACGGCCCGGCGAAGCCGCTCGGCGGTGAACTGGGCCCGGTCGGGGGCAAGGCCTGGCAGGATGACGACGAATTCCTCGCCACCCATGCGCGCCAGCAGTTCATTGCTGTGCAACTGGTCGCGCAGGGTGTCGGCAAACTGGCGCAGTACCAGGTCCCCTACGGCGTGGCCATGGGCATCGTTGATCGACTTGAAGTGGTCGATGTCGAGCATCATCAGGGTCATGGGCAGCAACTGGGCGTGCTGCTGCCGGCTGTCGAGCAGCGCGTTTGCGCGCCGTGTGAAGGCGCTGCGGGTCAGAGTACCGGTGAGGTGGTCGACGGTGGCCTGATGCGCCAGGCGCGCCATCAGGCTGCGATTGGTCTGGGTGACACAGGCAACCACCAGCGGGCCCAACACCAGCATGGCGATGCCAAGGCGCGCTGACATCAGCGCCGTGACGCCGGATTCACTCTGCGGCACGCTGAAGTGCATGAGGTTTTGTGCCACTGCCACGATCAGCGTACTGCCGGCTGTGAGCGTGAGCAGCGAGACCATGAACGGCGAGTAGGTCCAAGCACACCACAGCAATGCCGCGATGGGAAAGGCGATGGCGCCGGGCCCGCCGAATGCGATGCTGAATGCGAGCGACACCAGCATCACCAGCAGGGGTGACAGGCGTATGGCCTGCCCGCCGCTGCGGATCAGCGCCTGTGCTGATGGGGCGGTGAGCAGCACCGGCAGCACCAGCACGCTGGTAGAGAACTGTTCACTGAACCAGGCCAGCCAGGTGGCGCGCACCGACTGTTCGAACCAGGGGGCCGCCATGGCTGCGGCCATGCTGGCGGCCACCATCGCACCGCCCGCGCAGGCGCCAAATACGCACAGTACCCCGTGTGGGGTACGCATGCGGCGGTGCAGGCGTGGTAAGCGGGATAGCAACAGCCAAAGCGTGGCGACCACCCCCATGTTGCAAAGGTTGAACCACAGCGCCGGTGCCCACTCACTGCCGCATAGCAGGTCCGCAGCGACCATGCCTAGCCATATCAGAAGCAAGGCGGGCAATGTGGCATGGTGCGGGTAGCGCAGCAGTACCCCGGCCAGTACCGCATTGACGGGCCAGAACAGCGAAAGGGATTCGATCGGACGTGCCAGGATGCCGCCAAGGGTGAGGGCAAAGGTCAGGCAGAGCAGAGCGACGTAAGAAAGCAGGCGCGATTGGGCTGGAAAAACCATTGGTTCGACCGACAAGCGGAAACGAAATCCAGGACAACGGCTGAAAGCACCTGGGGTAATGCTGATCAGTGTGTTTCGTCCTGCTACTTGATGTCAATCTGCCCCAGGTCATGGCTTTTTGCCAATACCTGTGCTGTTCGGCCTCAAAGCCCGTAGAACCAGGGCACCATGATCACCGCCACCAGCATCACCAATAATGTGAACGGCACCCCGACTTTGACGAAGTCCGCGAAGCGGTATTGCCCGGGGCCCAGTACCAAGGTGTTTACCGGCGAGGAGACGGGTGTCATGAAGGCGGCCGAGGCGGCCAGCGCCACCGTCATGGCAAACGGGTAGGGCGACATGCCCAGCTGCGTGGCGGTGGTAATCGCCACCGGGGCCATCAGTACCGCAGTCGCAGTGTTGGAGATGAACAACCCGATCACGGCGGTTACCGCAAACAGGCACGCCAGGATGGCACTGGGGCCGGCCCCGCCAAGCAGGCTGACCAGTCCACTCACCGCCAGGTCGATCCCCCCGGTTTTTTGCAGCGCCTGGGCAAAAGGCAGCATGCCCACGATCAGTATCAGGCTTTGCCAGTGAATGGATCGGTAGGCGCTGTTCATGTCGATGCAGCGGCCTGCGCCCATCAACAGGCAGCCGATGAGTGCGGCCAGCACATTGGGCACGGCACCGCTCACCATCAGCCCAACCATCACCGCCAGGCTCAGCAGTGCTTGTGGCGCGCGCCGTCGGGCCGGGGCCACCAGGTCGATTTCAGCGGGCAGGCTCAGCACCAGAAAGTCCCTGGGTTTGCTCTGCAACTGGCGCACCGCCTTCCATGGGCCCACCACCAGCAAGGTGTCGCCCAGGCGCAGCTTCTCCTCCACCAGTTGCTCTTCGATGGCGGCCTGCTCACGGCGCAGGCCCACGACGTTGAGGTCATAGCGCGAACGGAAGGCCAGTTCGAGGATGCTCTTGCCAATCAGCTGCGAGCCGGGCGGCAGCGATACCTCGGCCATACCCACTTCCTGGGATTGGTCTATGAAGTAGGCAGCCTTGAAGTGCAGGGGTTCCAGCTGCATGGTCTGGCACAGGCTGCGCAGGTCGTCGCGTTTGGCGAACAGGTCCAGCAGCAGTACATCGCCCTGGTGCAGCACTGTGCCGGAGTCGGGCGCGATCACGCGAGTGGTGAACTTGTGTTGGCGCTCGATACCGATGACGTTGGCGCCGTGGTCCGTGCGCAACTTCAACTCGCCCAAGGTGTGACCGATCAATGGCGAGTGCGGGCGAATGCGCAGCCGGCGCTCGCGGCCATTGAGCTTGTAGTCCAGCACCAGGTCCAGCAGGGTGCGGCGGGTCTCCACGCGCCCATCCTTGCGCACTTCACCGCTCAGCCAGTGGCGGGTCAGCAGCATGTAGCCCACGCCCAGCACCAGTATCACCAGGCCGAACGGGGTGAAGCTGAAAAAGCTGAAGCCCTGCTCGCCG
Organism: Pseudomonas sp. S32; assembly: GCF_016648095.1. NCBI lineage: Bacteria > Pseudomonadati > Pseudomonadota > Gammaproteobacteria > Pseudomonadales > Pseudomonadaceae > Pseudomonas > Pseudomonas sp. S32. The sequence goes on along the minus strand of NZ_JACVVF010000003.1, from coordinate 171,352 downwards.
TGGCGCACCAGCTCACTGTGCACCACCACGTTGGGCGGCGTGGCCACCAGGCTGAGCATGCCGCTGATGAGGCCGGCGAAGCTCAGTGGCATCATCAGGCGGCTGGGTGAAAGTTGCAGGCGTGCCGCGATGCTGAGCACCACCGGGATGAAAATGGCCACCACACCGGTTGAACTCATCACCGAACCCAGGCCCGCCACTGCCACCATCAGCAGCACCAGCAGCCGTGCTTCGCTGTTGCCGGCCCGTTCGCTCATCCACTCGCCGATGCGGTACGCGATACCCGTGCGCACCAGGCCTTCGCCTATCACGAACAGCGCTGCGATCAGCACCACGTTAGGGTCGCTGAAGCCTGCAAGGGCCTGTTCGACGGTGAGGATGCCGGAAAGCGGCAATGCGAGAATGACCAACAGCGCCACCACATCCATGCGTGGGCGGTTGATGACAAACAGGATGACCACGATGGCCAGCAGGCCGAGGACCCAAAACAGCTCTTGGTTCATTGGGAGGGGTGTTCCTTCACACAGGGCACGTTAAGCATTGATAGCTACCAGTGTGCCAGCAAGTGATGAAGGGCGTGTTGACGTGCTGCAGGTTTTGCCTGCCTGGGGCCGCATTCCGGCCCCAGGCGGAGGGTGTCAGTGGCGGTGGCGGCGGTGTTTTTTGCCGCCATTGTCGCCCATGTTGTTACCCACAGCGCCGCCAGCCGCGCCGCCCAGACCTGCACCAATCGTTGAGCCAGTGCTGCCACCCAACGCGCCGCCAACAAGGGAGCCGCCTGCTGAGCCCAGGCCACCCCCTACAGCTGCTTTGGTACGGTTGCGCTTGGGGGCGCCGACGGCGCTGCCAGCGGCACCGCCCACGCCAGCACCAATGGCGGCACCGGTACGGCCCCCGAGTTGCTGGCCAACGACATTGCCCAAGGCGCCCCCCAGGCCACCGCCAATGGCTGCATTGCCGTCACCGGCGAACGCGCCTTGGCAGAGCAGCAGGCCAAGGGCAAGGGAAGGCAGGGTCAGGCGCATGATGGAAACCTCGAATCAGTCAGGTGGCCGAATCCACGTTAACCACTGGGACTTCAAAACGTGCGTTTGGTTTCCTGAGGTGTGCCAACCTGGAAGTGTGCATGACGGGCGGTGCTGGCAAGCGGCCTTTCTGTCTCAACCAGTCATGGCCGAGTACCTTCAAGGGCTCTAAACTGCACATCAAGCCGCAATAAAGACGGCTGCCTGCCACCTGGTGAATCACGATGATCGCCCATACCCCTACGCTGTTCGCCGCCGTTGCATTGGTCGCAACCATTCTGGCTTTCTGCCTGTTGCTGGTCGGGCGCAGCAGCCCCCGCGACAACCTGCTGCTCACAGGTTGCGGGCTGCTGGTGCATGCGCTGGCCTATGTTTGCTACACCGTTTATGCAGTGGCACCGTTGTGGCTGAGTTACGGGTTGGGCAACAGCCTGCTGTCGCTGGCGTTGGCGTTCTACACGGCCAGCTTGTTCAGGGTGCGCGAACAGGTGGTGCCGTGGCGCACCATCTTCGTTATCCCGGCGTGCATGCTGGTGGGCCTGATGCTGTTGCTGCACACCGTGGAGCCGCGGATGTTGCTGGCGACACTGGTGCTGATGGTGCAGTGCGCGATGATTCTGTACTGGGCGCGGCGCCATGCCGAGCGGCCCGGGCGTGCTCACCTGCTGCTGCAGATCGGGGCACTCATCAGCCTGGTGGGCCTGGGTATGCGCGTGGTCGCGGTGGCCACGGGCACGGCGGCGGATATGCGTTATGACACCAGCAACCTGAAACAGAGCGTCTCGGTGGCTATCGGCACCGTTACCGTGATGATGTACTCGATCGGCCTGGTGCTGATGGCCAAGGAACGCAGCGAGTCGCGCTTGCAGCACCTGGCCTTGCGCGACGTGCTGACCGGCACCTTCAACCGGCGCGCCATTCTGGAACGCTTTGCGGTTGAGCTGGACCGGGCACGGGCAAATACCACCCAGCTTGCGGTGGCAATGATCGATATTGACCACTTCAAGCGCATCAATGACCTGTACGGGCATCTGGCCGGGGATGAGGTGTTATGCCACTGCGTGCGTCAGTTGCAGCAGCGCCTGCGCGAAGGGGACAGCCTTGGCAGGTATGGCGGTGAAGAGTTTTTGTTGCTGCTGCCGGGTACCGACCATGCCGGCGCCATGGGCGCCGTAAACGGCTTGCGCGAGGCGATTGCGCAAAGCCCTGCCTGGTTTGCAGGTGACCGGATCGAGCTGCGCTTCAGTGTGGGGCTATGGTGCGGCAAACCGGGGCGTGAAGACAGCACCGCAAGCTTGCTCGCACAAGCCGATGCGGCGCTCTACCGGGCCAAGGCTGCCGGGCGCAACACGGTGCACCTGGCAGCACTTGCTGATCTGGGGTGATCAACGGACGGGGCGAATAGCCAGGATTACGCCATTGGTGGTTTGCACCAGTACGTAATGGTCTTGCATTTTCACCCAGTGGCTTTCTTTCTCAGGCGCTGGCAGCCCTTTGGCTTTCCAGTCCTTGACCGAGGCATCCTCACGCTTGAATTGATCGGGAACCTTGTCTCCCTCTTTCAATTCCCGGTTACGGGTGGAGGAGTTCTGGACACTGTCGTCTGTCGAGGTGGCCGCATTGGCGGCCATTGGCAAGCAGGGCAGGGCGGCGAGCAGCAGGTAGTGCAGTTTCATGGCGATTTCCTTGTTGCGTCATGTTCCCCGTCAGACAGCGCAACGTGCGCCACAATTCACTCGCGATGCTGGCAGTGCTAGAGTCGCGTTCTTTTTCAAGATTTCGAGGACTGAACATGCGTGCGATTTTGCCCGTGGCCGTAGCGTTGGTGCTGGTCGGTTGTGCTTCGGCGACCATGGAGGCAGCCCGCAAAGGCGAGCCCACCGCCAAGCTCACCTCGCAAAAGGCAGCGGACCGGGTTGCCCAGTGCATCCAGTTCGGCTGGCAGGAGGAGCGTGTGTTCGGTCAGGATGCCAGCGGCTACCTGGAGCCCCGCCCACAGGGTGGTTTTACCGTGTACACCCGTGAGGCCGAGACGTTCGTCGACGTTTATCCGCAGGCAGGTGGGGTGCAGGTGGACTACTACGCACAGAAAAACGACGGGGTTTCCCTGCAGCACCGTGCGGCGGCCGCCACCTGCCTTTGACGGGCGCCGTGGTTCCAGGCTCGTGCAGCGCTGGCGCGATCAGGCCAGGTAACCGCCGTCGACGTTCAGCGCTGTGCCTGTGGTGTAGCTGGATGCATCACTGGCCAGGTACAGCACGGCCCCTGCCATTTCCTTGGGGTCGGCCACACGCTTGAGGGGAATTTGCTGCAGCGCAGCCTTGAGTATCGCCTCGTTCTTGACCAGCGCAGACGCGAACTTGGTGTCGGTCAGGCCCGGTAGCAGGGCGTTGCAGCGTATGCCGAATTGTGCGCATTCCTTGGCGAATACCTTGGTCATGTTGATGACGGCTGCTTTGGTCACCGAGTAAATGCCTTGGTACAGCCCCGGTGAAACGCCGTTGATCGACGCCACATTGATGATGCTGCCAGCGCCGTGCTCGCGCATCAGCTTGCCCGCCTCAACCGACATGAAGAAGTAACCCCGAATGTTCACGTCGACCGTTTTCTGGAACGCCCCAGGGTCGGTGTCCAGCACGTTGCAGAACTGGGGGTTGGTGGCTGCGTTATTGATCAGAATGTCCAGCCGCCCAAACTGCTGCCGGATGGCTGCGAACGCCTGGCTGATCTGCTCCAGTTCACCAATGTGGCAGGGGATGGCGGTGGCCTGGCCGCCCGCCGCCACGATGGCATCGGCGACCTGCTGGCAGCCTTCATGTTTGCGGCTGGAAACAATGACGTGGGCGCCTTGCTGTGCAAGCAGGTGCGCAATCGCCTCGCCGATGCCGCGGCTGGCGCCGGAAACGAAGGCGATCTTGCCCGTGAGGTCGAACAGCTGAGTCTGCGACATGATGCGTTCCTTGGTAAGGGCCTTGGTGTGGGAAGAGCGGCTCAAAGGCTGGATTTTGCGATCACCTGAAGGGCCATCTGCTCCAGCAGCCGGTTCATGTGGATGAACTGGGCAAAGCGCTTGTCCTGGGTTTGCCCGTGGAAATAGCGGTAGTAGATTTGCTGCACAATGCCCGCCAGGCGGAACAGCCCGTAGCAATAGTAATAATCGAAATTGTCCAGCGGGATACCGGCGCGCTGTGCGTAATACTCCACGAACTGGCGACGGCTGAGCATGCCAGGTGCATGGCTTGGCTGGCGGCGCATCAGTTGCACCGGGGCTGGGTCACCCGCTTCGATCCAGTAGGCCAGGCTGTTGCCCAGGTCCATCAGCGGGTCGCCCAAAGTGGCCATCTCCCAGTCAAGCACCCCGATGATCTGCATGGGGTTGTCGGCATCGAGGATCACGTTGTCGAAGCGGTAGTCGTTATGCACGATGGCCGGTTGCGGGTGGTCGGCAGGCATCTTGTCATGCAGCCAGGCCGTTACCTGCTGCCAGCGGGGCGCATCGGGGGTCAGGGCTTTTTCGTACCGACTGGTCCAGCCGGCGATCTGCCGCTGTACATAACCTTCAGGCTTGCCCAGGTCGGCAAGGCCGCAGGCTTCAAAGTCGACTTGGTGCAGTTCGACCAGCCGGTCGATGAAACTGTGGCACAGGACCTGGGTGCGGGCAGCGTCCAGGTTCAGTTCTGCAGGGATGTCGGAGCGCAGGATAATGCCCTTGACCCGTTCCATCACATAGAACTCGCTGCCTATCAGGCCGGTATCGGTGCAGTGGGCATAGGCCTTGGGGCAGTAGGGGAAGCCGCTGTTCAGCTGGTTGAGGATGCGAAACTCACGGCCCATGTCATGCGCCGACTTGGCCTTTTGCCCGAAGGGCGGGCGACGCAGGACTAGATCACGGTCCGGGTAGCTGATCAGGTAGGTAAGGTTGGACGCGCCGCCTGGGAACTGGCTGACCTTTGGCATGCCGCCCAGGCCATGGATGTGCGCCTTGAGGTACTGATCGATGAGGGCGGCATCGAGCTCTTCCCCTGGGCGGACCTGCGCTGACTGATCGGTGAGCGTCATGGGGTTTCCTTATTCTCGCTCGCAAGGACTATTTTGCAATCTAATGGCAATCAGCTAGTGGAACAAGCGTACCAGTGGCTCATTGGCCGGGGTGTTGCCGGTGAATCAACGGGGTTGATGCGTGGCGCTTTGTGGGCGAAAAAAAACCGAAGCCAGGCTGGCTTCGGTTTCTGCCCTGCTGCGGCCCTGATATCAGGACGGGAACAGTTCGCTCAGTTTCATCGACAGCATCATGTCGCCCTCAACGCGCAGTTTGCCGCCCATGAACGCCTGCATGCCGTCGGTTTCACCGCTGACGATACCTTTGAGGGTTTCGCTGTCCATTACCAGGGTGCAATTGGCGTCGGGGTTTTCGCCCTCCTGCAACGCGCAAGTGCCATCCTTGACGATCAAGGCGTAGTGCTTGTCTTCGTCGGTGATGTTAAAGCCGAACACCAGGTCCAGGCCGGCGGCAGCGGATGGGTTGAACTTCTCTTGCATCTTTTTAACGGCATCAGCTACGGAGGTCATGGTGCATTCCTTATAGAGTGGTTTTCACGTCCCCGAGGGGACACTGCAAGCCGGGGCTTATCGATAGGTGACAAGCGACGGTGTCCTCAACAGCTGCACATGTGCCTGGCTGTTGAAGGAAGCCAGTGCCACCTCGCGCCCGCGAAATTTAACCTGGGTGAGCGAGGTGTTGATTATCTGCCAGTTCAGGGCAAAGGCCTGATCCGGGGTAACGCCTGTAATGAGGTGCAACAGCGCAGCGATGGTGCCGCCTGAGGTGAAAATGGCGATATTGTCACCGCTGCCCGCAGCCTCCAGCACACGATCCAGGCCGCCCTGTACACGCCTGGTGAATGCAGCCCAGCTTTCCAGGCCTTCCAAGGCATGCTCACCACGGTGCCAGCGTTGAACCATGATGGCGAACAACCGTTGGAATTCGCTTCGGTTGTTGGCGCAGTCCCGCAAAACGTCTAGTGCATTGGGCTCGTCTGCCATCAAGCTTGGCAACAGGGCGCGAATCACTCCGTCGGCATCGAACTCGTTGAACGCAGCGTCGGTCTCAATGGCCGGCACGGGGGAACCCCGGTGGTGCAACGCTTGAAGTGCGAGCCGGGCGGTGTCCTGCTGGCGGCGCAGGTTGCCAGCCACGCAGCGGTCCAGGCGCAGGCCCAATTGAGCCAGGTGTTCACCCAGTGCCTGGCTCTGACGGACGCCGACGGGCGAAAGGACATCGTAGTCATCCGCACCGAAAGAAGCTTGGCCATGTCTGATCAGGTAAAGGTTGCCCACGTAAGCGTCCGGCCTGTTGGTGATTGTTGCCGAGGTTAGGACGCCAAAATCGGGCTGTCAACGAAAAACATACAAGCGTTTGAAAAGGTTGTTTGAAAGATGTTGCCGGCATTTGCAACCGCTGGCGGCACCCCAGGCGCACCGGTATGCTTGCTACAGTTACGCGCCAGATGGCGCAGCAATTCAAAGGAGTCAACGTGGAGTTTCTTGCCGAATACGCAAGCTTTCTCGCCAAAACCGCCACCTTGGTCATCGCCATTCTGGTGGTGCTTTCGGCTGTCGCCGGCCTGCGCGGCAAGGGCCGGCGCAAATCGGGTGGGCATTTGCAGGTTACAAAGCTGAACGATTTCTACAAGGATTTGCGCGAACGCCTGGAGTCAGGCCTGTTCGACAAAGCCGAGCTCAAGGCCTTGCGTAAACAGCAGGGCAAAGCGGAAAAGAAGGTCAAGAAGGCCAAGGCTGAAGATAAAGGCCGGGTCTACGTGCTGGATTTCGACGGCGACATCAAGGCCTCTGCCACGGAAAGCCTGCGTAACGAAATTACCGCGCTGCTTACCCTCGCCACCCCGCGGGACGAGGTGGTACTGCGGCTGGAAAGCGGCGGCGGGCTGGTGCACAGCTATGGCCTGGCAGCTTCGCAGTTGGCACGCATTCGGCAGGCGGGCATACCGCTGACGGTGTGCATCGACAAGGTAGCGGCCAGCGGTGGTTACATGATGGCCTGCATCGGCGAGAAGATCATCAGCGCACCCTTTGCCGTGCTCGGTTCGATCGGCGTGGTTGCCCAGTTGCCCAACGTGAACCGCCTGCTGAAGAAGCACGACATCGATGTCGAGGTGCTGACCGCCGGTGAGTACAAACGCACCCTTACCGTGCTGGGTGAAAATACCGAAAAGGGTCGGGAAAAATTCCAGGAAGACCTCGACGTCACCCATCAGTTGTTCAAGGACTTTGTCGCCCGTTATCGTCCGCAGCTGCACATCGATGAGGTAGCCACTGGCGAAGTCTGGCTAGGCGTCTCGGCACTCAACCGCCAACTGGTGGATGCCCTGCAAACCAGCGACGAGTACATCAGCGACCGCGCCCGCACCGCCAACGTGTTCCACCTGCATTACGCAGAGCGCAAGAGCCTGCAGGAGCGTATCGGCATGGCTGCCAGCGGCACGGTCGAGAACGCTTTGGTAGGGTTGTGGAGCAAACTCAACCGCCTGCGCTAACACCTTGAACCTGTTGAAATTTTTTTTCGATTAGGGGGTTGCAAGGTGAAACGAATGCAGACATAATGGCGCCCATCGAAACGCAGCGAACTTTGAAAAAGGGGCAGCGTTTCAAGGAGATAGCGAAGCGCAAGCGGCTAACTCCGAACTTTGAGGCCGAGTAGCAAAGTGGTTATGCTCCGGATTGCAAATCCGTCTACGCCGGTTCGATTCCGACCTCGGCCTCCATATTCGAAAACCCCGCAGATTAACGTCTGCGGGGTTTTTCTTTGTGCCCTGGAAACCCGGATCGTTTCCGCATCATTGGGCACCGTTTCCTCATCAGTCCCTACTTGGTCGGGCTGACCACCTCACCGACGCTGCGATAAACGCGCTTTGTGATGCCCTCAATTTCCGACGCTGCCTTGGGTCGAATATCAAGAAGCTGGAACTGCCGAACTTTGGTCGCCAAGTGTGCATTGCCGTCGGCGGTAAGCTTCCTGGAGGCCATATCACGCGCTTCGCTGAAGCGATTCCTGAGCATTTCCCCAGTTCATACGCAGGCCGGCGTCGTTGTTTATTAGCCGCGAGCTTCGAACACCCTGCAGCCTCCGCCGCTCCAAGCGCGCGTCGATGACAGGCCCAGTGATCAGTAGGCGGCGGGTTGCTGTTTTGCTTGCCGCAAGCCATGGACCCGATGATAGCGTCGCATAGCAGGCGCTTGTAGTTGTTCTTTCCATCAAGACTCAGGCCGCCACGACGGCGCAGGGAGCTCACGACCTCGTCTACGTTGAGGCCGCTGTCCTTGTGCACGATGTCGAGTTCAGGCTTTTCGGGGGGGTAGATGACCAGAGCCAACTTGGCTTCCGGCCAGAGACCGGCGCGCCAGGCGCTCCACGCAGTTATTAGCGGTGTGGTGGAATCGTTCTGTTGCGGACACAGGTCATCCTTGCCCGCGCATGTCGGCGGGCTTGAGTAGTTGGTGCAGGGATTAGCAGTTGACGGCGAACTGGCAGTCGCGCCGCCAGGGAGGGGAAGAGCTAGGGTGACGGAGAAGTCATCGCCGGACATCCCGCACTCCTGATCGATGTAAACGTCGCCGAGGGCGAAGCCGTTGTCTTGGGGGCGCCTGATGGCGCGTCGACGATCTCGTAGTCGTAGGTGTTCTTGGCGGCTTCAATCTCTTCCTCGACCTGGGCGAACACCACTTCCCTAATCAGCTTCTTCACCATTTCCAGCGCAGGGGCGTTGCGCGCCTGCTGATCAAGATGGTACTGGGTCAGCGCTTTGTCGGCCGCCCGCATGATCTCGAAGCACCTCATCAGTGATTGCAAAGATGTTGCTCATGGCCCCCTGTATATCAGGTAGGCCATGTACAGCAGGGGTAGGGGCATAGAAGGTGTCCTCCAGCATCCAGCAGGGTGTCTCGCTCTTGCCGAAGGCTCATCGCGCGCTCTGATCAAGGTCTTGATTGCGGTTGAAATATTGCGATGCCCCAGCTCAATGGTGATGGCAACGCATACAATGCGTTAGGACCACCTCGGCCCGGCTTTTCGCCGAGCCAAACCCGCCTGGAACGGCACCACGCCGGCCGGGCTATCACTCAGGGAAATGAGAAAAATGAAGACCGCTATCAAGGCCGGTATCGCAGGCGCGGTGCTGGTAGTAGTGGGCGCAGCCCACGCCGAGCTGCACGGCGAAGAAGCAGAGATTGCAGCACGGGATGCAGCGGTGCGTCAGTACGCGGCGAAGCTGGAGGCTGATTGGCAGCAGTGCTTGAGGAAGCCGGAGACCAAAACCACTCAGGATTCAGCTCATTGCGCATATGAAATGCGGGAGGCGGCTAAGGATGCGGTGAAAGAGAAATACCAGAAAGCCCTGGCCACCGCAAAAGAGTACGTCGATGAAGGCTCGCTCCCGAAAAATGTACCGGCCATGATGCCCCAGGCGCAGGCGGCGTGGGAGAAGTTCGTAGAGGCAGATTGCGGCGTGGTGGGTGCTCTCGTCACTGGGACCGCGAGCTCTACCTATCAGATAGTGTGCGAGTACAAGCACCAGATACAACGTCTCCACGACTTGGACGAATGGTGATTTTGATGGTGATTGATAGGCGCAGGTCGTCGTAGTCAGGGCGGTCGTTCGTTTTTCGACGCCTCGATGATTTCTCCGAAGGTTTTCATGGCCTGATTCCAGCGGCCAGGGCCTCAGCCTTCAGTGAGGCGCACGCCACGCCATCCAACGCGCTGTCCTCGGGATACTTCTCGGGGTTCTGCCACTGGCCACGACCTTGACGATCTGCATCAGCAGCCAAGCTTCTGCTTCCGTGAGATCGCGGCCGGTGGCATTGAAGGCTTGGACCGTGTTCACCATGCTGCGGGTGCCCGGGCGTCAGACGACGAGGCATGATGCAGCAGCCTTCGGGGGTCTGCATGACCGGCGCGCTCGGCTCTGCGCTGCCGGATAGGGCTGCAGCGATTCGATGCCCCATGTGCAGCGTGTGCGAATAAAATGTTCCGATCTTGGCGCCGTCCAAGTTGGTAACGCTGTGCAACAGGGTCCGGGTCTCGGCCAGCAGTGCATCCCACTTTGCCAGGCGGTAGCGGAGTTCTTCGGCTTACGCTTTCCAACTATCAACAGCCAGCATTTCATGTTCGAGGCGGCTATCCATTTGCTCCACCAAGCGTGAATCAGTCATCGGGCCCAGCCCAACAATCGGCATCCCAGTCTCCGCCGCATCCCTCCCTGCTTCTTCTTTGGTCCACCAGAAGGCAGTGCCAACCATCCAGGCTATAGGGTCGGGGTAGGGCTGCTGGGCTGTCGCTTGAGGGAAGGCCAGCATGTAATCGCGCAGGTCGGATGCGATATCAAAGTGAAGGCGGTTGTTCATGGCCGCACTGGTCGCAACGGTACGTCTGCGGTTCGAGAGATTCTGTCAGGTACTCCAGCATGTTGCGGTCTGTATCTGCGGCAAGCAGCGTGGGCACGTTGACCCTCTCGGTGTTGCTGGATCGGTTTTCTGTGGGCACGGGGATGCCTCGGGGCCTTGCACTGTGCGAGCATGGGCGCTCAAAAAAAGAATCGATAGGGTTGGTGAGTCGTGGAAGAAAAGGTACTGAAGGCAAATTCTTGGGTAGCTAATTATTTCAACTCAAAGGTTTGCGAATACCAGCACTACCTTGAACAGGTGGTAGGCCACTGTGACACCTCGCTGGCGGGGTTTTCCCAAAACCCCTTGCCCGGCGTCAACGACCTTACGCTTCTTACCTATCCATTCGGCTCGCTCAGCAACATTGTGCAGACCTTGAAAGATGGTGGATCGGTGTTTCTTCCTACTCCCATTACCTGGGCAGACATAAAGACACTCCGTCATGGCGAGTTTTTCTACCTGTCACGTAACGCATCTACGCACGATGGGAACCCGATAATCAACGGATGGGTAGACGGTAAGTACTATGTAGCCCACGATATTGAACGGTTCGATGGCAATGGAAAATTCATCAAAATCCAAAGACCTGTCGAAGACGTCCGTACGTTCACGCTTGAGTTCAGCCTTGACCTCTATGGCCTGCTCGCTGCTCGGTTAACGCTCCTCGGGGATGATCATCAGTTAATCCAGCCGCTCATAGGCCCCTCCGAAATTGAGCAGATCATGGGATCTCAAATGATTCCAGAGGACGTGAGAAAACTTTTTTCAGGTCAACTGGACGTAATCAAGGAGACGGCAGGACAGATAAAAGTTGATCCTGTTGCGAAAGCGCTGGAACAAATCCGTAAAGGTGTCGAGTACATTCGGCGCGTTTCATGACGTTTCTCAGCCGGCTCGACACCGACCTCACTTGTTCGCTTGAGTGTAAGGCGCTGGCCGGCAGTGGCGGAGGGGCACGCGGCTTTCATCGGTGCCTCAATCACACGATGCCCGGCCAGAGGTGGTAGCGCGTTTCCGGCCATGTGCATGATCAGCCGGTGTTCGTCTGGGCGAAGGGTGTCGGCCGGGAATGATATGGCGGCCAGGGTCTCGCTGGCGCTGAGCATCCGCATGCGGTCGCCGTCGACCAGGGCCCAGCGGTCCAGGGTTGTGATGGTGCCGATTGGCCGGTTGATATCGCGGCCGGTGGTGCCGGAGCTTTTGCCGTAGTAAGGCATGGTGAAGCGGTGGCCGAAGCCCTGGCAGCCGGAACGTGCTGGCACTGCTGCAGTTGCAGCTGTATCGGCGCCTTGCTCTTGGTGCAGATCAGGAACAGGCGCACCTGTTGCTGCGGCACGCCAAGGTCGGCGCAATCGACATGAGGTGCGACCCAGTACCCCAGGCGCCGCATCGCATCCACCCAGCAGGGGTAGAGCACCCAGTTCACGAACTCGGGCACGTTCTCGACTACCCAAGCATCTTGTTCCAGCACCTCAGCAGCAGACGGAACGGCCCAGGCCTTGGATCTCGAAGTATAATGCTTCGGGTTTCCGTTCTTCTTGCCGCGGGCCTTTTTGTGGCCCTGGCAGCACGGGGAGGTGATACCGATGTCGGTCGCGGAACTGCTGCCCAGTTGGCTTGGTGCAGGTCTTGGCATACGTGGTTGGTTTCTTGATGGTTGGCTGCGTGCCATTTCACGGCCTCAGGCCAGTGGGTTGCCGCCCAGAGAACCTGGACGCCTGCGGCACGCGCGCCGGTGCTCCATCCGCCAAGGCCGGCGATCAGGTCGATTGCGGTGGTCATGTAGGAGTTACCGCGAGCCCCTTACGGGGCCCGGGCCTTGTCGATTAGAGGACGCCGAACTTCACTTGGAGGCATTTGAGCGCTACGGCGCCCCAGAAAAGCCCGGACGAGAAAACCTTCAGGAATGCGTTGTTGCAGTTGCAGCTCATGTGTAATCCTCACGAGATAAGTCACAAGCGGATTGCCTGTAACTTAATAGTGGGAAGCCACAGCCCCCTTTTTTTGGGGTAGAGATGAAAATTCGTAAAATATTTTCTGTCGCCGCACATGCAGTCGATGTCGTGGATCAACTGATCCCGGACACAGTTTTAAGTTTTTCTTCAGCTTTTGCCGGAGCCAGCCCGTCGTTGAATTGATGCGGGCGGATCCAGTTGTAATGGCTCATCAGGTACTGGCTGATGTCTCGTTGAGTTTGCTGCCCAGTCAGGTACCCCGTGGTAGGTTCTACTCTGATTTCAAGCTACGAAATACCCGCTCCATCGGCGCATTATCCCAGCAGTTGCCTCGCCGGCTCATGCTCTGGCGCATGCGGTAGCGCCACAGTCTCTGGCGGAACTGACGGCTGCGATATTGCGACCCAGTAGCCCTTGAGGTTTCCCACGTTGTTCGTAAGCCACGTCCAGTGCTTTGACCGCGAGGTCTGCGTCCGGCTTTTCTGATAGGGCCCAGCCCACCACTCTGCGTGCATAGAGATCCAGGACAACTGCCAGATATGCCATTTGCCCTGCGCTCAAACGTAAGTGATGTCACCACACCAGACCTGATTTGGCGCTTCCACATCAAACGCCCGGTTCAAAATATTCGGAATGTCTGGCCGCTCCACTGTGGGCTTTTTGTACGCATGCGACCCTGGCTGCTTGCTGACCAGAGCTAGCTCACGCATTAAGCTGCGCACCTTAAACCGCCCGATTTGCTCACCTGCTTCTTGCATCACTACCTTGATGCTACGGCTGCCGGGCGCACTCTTGAATTTTTGCTGGTCTGGCGACAACGCTTTGCTGGCCGGCGTGATGCCGCGACGTTCCTGCTGAGGCTGGTTAACCCAACAGCGTAGGGCCGACTCGACCAAACCGAGCGAGCGGGCTGCTTCGGCATGACTGTAAACTTGATCGAGCACCAGGCAGGCGCCTTCGCGTTTGAACTCAGGGGTAAAGGTACGACGTTGCTTGGTCATCAGACACCTCTCTGTGGCGAGCATTCTCGCCTAAATGGGTGTCCGGTTTCGTTAGACCACTACATAACGATCAGCCAACCGTTAGCATTTTCAGCGCAAGGTGAGATGTTCGGACGGTTACTAATCAGCAGCTAAAAATCGGGCCTATCCGTATTCTAAGCCGTCCATTTCCGGCTGGGAGCAACCCGTTAGGCGTTCCTCAGGCCAATCCCCCAGTCCATAGGCCTTCTGGCAACGGACTGGGGCGAAGAACATTACTGGTTGCGCTCAACGTCGGCCAGGTGACTGTCCAGCACCAAGAGTGCTTCCGTAAGCCCATCGATAGCATCAGTCAGGCCTTTGACAATAATGAGCATGTCATCGCCCTGCTTTTGCGCTTGGGTCAATGCAAATCGCGACCTTGACTTGGCCATTTCGATAGCTGATTTGATGTGCGGCCTCATGATGCTGTCCTTGCTGGCTGGTGGTGATCAAAACTACTACGCCTGAATGATGGCTGTATACTGGCATTTCATCCATGCTGGCTGTCTAATCACCCCGGCTGCTAGAGTCGGGCTTCAAGAGGAATGTCATGCGAATCCTGATAGCTGGCTTGGGGATGGCGATGCTGGCGGGGTGTGTGGCCCCAACGATGAATGAGGCTCGCGGAAAAGGCCCCTATAAAATACTGAACTCGGCTAAGTCCGACCAAGCGCTGGCAAAGTGTGTGCAGTATGCGTGGGAAAATCAGCCGATCTTTGGCGGAGCGCCCGGAGCCACTCTGCAGTCAGGGCATGATGCTGGTTACACGGTCCACACTTTTGGGTCTGAGTATTTTGTCGACATTAGGCCAAGGGGAAGTGGCTCGGAAGCGAGGTACTACGTGGTGCTTGGCAACTGGATCGCCAAAAAACGCCTTTCCGCTTTACAGGGCTGCTTGTAGACCTGGGCCGTAGCAGTTTCCCCTCAGCAAAAGAGCCGTCCCCGGACGGTTTTGACCATGAGGGAAGCGCCTGCCCCTTGGCAGGGTGTTTCGGGCCGTCTCGATTGGCGACCTTATGACTGAGGGGCGGCACTGATAACCAAAGGTTGAAAACCATTGGTACTGTTTCATTTTTATAGGAGGGGACCTATGCGAATTCCTATCGGGGCAATAGTAGTGGCAGCGCTGGCGGGGTGCGCAAGTGTCGGCGACACGCGAAGCAACCCGCCCCTGTTGGAGCTGAAGTCATCGAGGCAGCCTCAACAGGTTGCTGAATGCATCCGTGATGCCTGGCAGAACACCACGGTGCTGGGTGTAAGCGTAGGTGGCATTTTGCAGGCATCTGGAGCCCGCTACTCTGTCTTGGCACCTGACGCACAGGCCCCGCTACACCTGGTCGATGTTAATGCGGCGCCAGGCGGTTCGACCATTCGCTACCACTTTTACCGCACTTGGCAATCACCACTCGAGCGCGTGAAAGATGCGGTCAGGTCATGCAGCATGGGCGCCTGAAAGCACGCTCAGCAGCGCCCCAACTAGCTACCGCATTCGGTTAGACATTGATCTGGTAGGCACGCCGGTGATGGCTTTAGTGCAGAGCCGTCCCGTGGGTGCCGAGGTTCGCATTTACACGCGCAACGGTACGTGGTCCAAATGGGTGATGGTGGCGCGCACCTGCATTTGAACGGGTCTAAAACTAATTCTTCTTCTTCTCAGCCATCACGCTCGCATTGGGGCCCTGCGGTTTTCTGTTGTACCGTGGCCGCCCCCTCTACAATAAAGATCCCAAATCAAGGAGTGATTTAATGGTCACCTGCCATGTCCGTTATATCATTGACCCCTACCAGCTCGATGCATTCGAACGCTATGCTCGCGCTTGGATACCCGTGGTCACCAGAATGGGTGGGCAACACCACGGTTACTTCCTGCCGGCGGAAGGCGCCAACAATGTTGCGTATTGCCTCTTCAGCTTTTCCAGCCTTGCCGACTACGAACGGTACCGGCAAGAAGCCGCCGTCGATCCTGACTGTGTGCGCTTGGTTGATGAAGCGTCCAAACTGAAGTTCATCGTGAGCTACGAGAGAAGCTTCCTTCGCCCTTTGCTTGCGTAATGCTTTTGAGCAAGTGGCCCGCACTGGGTGCGGGCTGACATCCCACCACCTATTTTGAACTGCTCTCGCGAACCCAATCTATCAAACGATTGAGCGCACCTTTACTACGCGGCTCGCACTGATAACGGGGGGAGAGGCATCGCAGGCAAGCGCCGTCGGGCCGGTCGACTGCCCTGGGCCGCTGCCGGAATAGTGGGAACACCCATCAACGAGCGCCCATTGCTCGATACCCCTCTCAGGGCCCCACCACCGGAGCGTTCAATCCCCGCCATCGATGTGGCGCAATCAGCGACCTATCATTTTTGCCAGTTGGAGAGCCACATCCACTGCCTTAGTCTCAAGCCATCCTAACATTGAGGGGTTCACCAACATGTATGCACAATCTCCCGGCACGCCTGACTATGACTACGGCACGCAAGGCGTGGCCGATATTCCGCCCGAACCTGGCTATAACCCGGACGTGGCCTCTCTCCAAGTCGGGCCATCCACCCTCGACGCCAAGGGACGGGTGGTGGTATTCGGCCGTAACCCTGCAGACTCCAGCCCAGGATTGCTCACCCGGCTCAATGCCGATGGCCACTGGGACGAAAGTACCGGCCATGTGGTAGTAGACGCTGCCAATTTGCCCGATGAAACACTGGACTTCAGAGGAATTGTCGGCGCCACGATCAATGGCCAGCAGACCTATTTCGCCGTTGGCTTGCCCACCTATTTCGATGCCAACTTCGAGCAGTATCTAAACTTCATCGGTGTCAGTCGCTTTGATGAATACTTCAAACCGGTCACATCCTTCGGCGATAACGGCCATGCGTTACCAGACCCCGGCGAAGGTTGGCAAACGGGTGACGAAGGCCGCGCAAAAATGCGTCGGGTGGAGGACTCGACGAAAGCGCTTTTATCCTCCGGCGAGCGCCCATTGGCATTTGCGAACGGCTCACTGCGAGCCATCTTCCCCTACACCGTTGGAGATGAGTACGACGAGCACCCGGAAAGCTGGTTGGCGGTCTTCAACCCTGAGACTGGCGAGTTGGTACATGAGCTCGGCGAGGCGCGTGATCTCGGCATGTTGCCACTGACCGACAACGCCGGTTTTTCATTGCGGGTCTTGCGTGCGCACTTCTTCGCCGACGGTAGTTTCCTGGTGCTAGCAGAAAGCACCAACCAACGCGTCATCGTGAGGCGTTACGACCGGCATGGCATCGCCGATGAGCGTTTCAATGATGGCCAGGGGCAGCGAGACCTGTTCGCCGTTCAGGCAAGCATGCGCCTGGGTATATTCTCAAGAAATGGTCGGATCGCTGTATCCAGGGGCGAGGAGTACCAGCTCCAACAACCCACGACAGTATTCGTGTTGGCCGAGTCAGGTGCGAACGACCCAACCTTCAATCGCGGCCAACCCTTAACGCTCGGCAGCGATGGCCATGGTCTGGCCCTGGGCGAGATTTACATCGATGACCAGGATCGCATTGTGCTCGGTGGCGCCCTGCTGACCGCCACCAACGTCGGCCGTTTGCAAGTGTATCGCCTGACACGGTCCGGAGAGCTCGACAGCGCCTTCGGCAACGGGGGGCTGTTCGACGGTGGCCCTGACTTCAGGACGGCAAACAAGGTGTTTGCCAGTGCGCACGGCATACACATCCTGACGCTGTCCCCCACCCGCGGCTCCTACTTCTTGGAAAAGGTGCTCAAGCTGCACGATTGATTGGTTTCTGCGGCACCTTGCGTACCTCACATGCTTGCTGACGCAGAGTCCTTGCGTCAGTACTGCGACCGGTGCCGCCTATAACCCGTCATTCCGATGCGCTCAATAAAAGTTATGCAGCTGCCCATTCCATGGCCAAGCACTGCCCCCAACTCACACGCGCACTGTAGAATCCCACCTCACGCATTCAACACAGGGAGCGCTTAATGGTCCAGCCGGTAACCCGCAGGCAGTTGATCAAATCGGGCATGATTTCAACTTGCGCTGCGGCGGCCTGGCCCACCTGGGCCGCTACCGACATCGACAGCGACCTGTCCACTGTCGAGCACTCATTCAACGTGACCCTGGGCGTCTGGGCCATCGATACGGCATCAGGCAAGACCGTCGCGTACCGCGCTGGGGACCGCTTTGCATTCTGCAGCACCTTCAAAGTCATCCTGGCGGCCGCCATCCTGGCAAAAAGCGCCAAAGACCAGGCACTGCTGGACCGGCGCATCACTTACGCCGCAGACCAGCTGGTGACCTATTCGCCGATTACCGAACAGCACGTCCAAACCGGCATGACGGTTCGCGAACTGTGCGCTGCAGCGCTGCAATACAGCGATAATACGGCGGGTAACTTGCTGCTTGAACTCATCGGTGGCCCAGAAGGGTTGACGGCCTACGCCCGAACCTTGGGTGACCCAGCGTTCAGGTCAGACCGTAATGAGCCTTCACTGAACACCGCTCTACCCGGTGATCCTCGTGATACGACGACGCCCCTGGCCATGGGCGTGACATTGCAAAAGTTGCTGCTTGGAAGTGGCCTTGCGGAGGATGCCCGTCAACAATTGCAGGGCTGGCTGAAAGGCAATACCACCGGTGACAAACGCATCCGCGCCGGCGTGCCACAGGGCTGGTTGGTCGGCGACAAGACTGGCTCTGGAGACTACGGTGTGGCAAACGACGTGGCAGTGATCTGGCCGCCCGGCAAAGCCCCCTGGATCGTTGTAGTGTTCTCGCGCGCCGAGACTAAAGCCTCTGAGTGGAACAATGACGCCATCGCCGCCTCGATGAAAGCGGTTGTCAGCGTACTGGGGCATTAACCCCTTCTGGCGGGGCAGAAGCACCGTTGCCCTGGGGTCACTCCGACTGAAACAGCCCCCGGATCACCTCTCTCAACCAACGGTTACCTGCATCCTGGTGATAACGCGCATGCCAGTGCTGTTTGACCGTGAACCCCTCTACCGCAAAGGGGCAGTCATGCAGCCGGAGCCCGTGCATGTCGGCAAGCGTTTGCCCGATATGCCGGGGCAGGGTCGCGATCAAATCCGTAGACCCTACAATCATGCCCAGGCCAAGAAAACCCGGCAGCTCCAACATGATCCTGCGTTCAATCCCGGCGCGGGTCAGGCTGCCTTCCAGCAGCTTCTGGCCCGTGCCGGCACTGATCTGTACATGCCCTTCGGTCTGGTAGCAGGCAGTGGTCAGGGGCCCCTGCAAGCGGAGGTGTTGCGGGTTGCTCAGGCACACCCAGTCCTGATTGAACAGCACCTGTTGGTACATGCCACCCCCCAGCCATGGCACAAAGCCTATCGCCAGGTCCGCTTCACCGGACTCCAGTGCGCTTTCTGTATTGCCATCGATGCGCACGGCATCGAGGCGTATACCCGGTGCATGGTTGCGCAGGTGGTTGAGGATACGGGGCAGTAACGTGATATGGCTGGCATCACTGACGCACAGGCGAAAGCGTCGCTGGGCAGTAGCCGGTGCAAACTGGGACTCCCAGGTGGTCAGGCGCCGCAGGGATTCCAGCACCTCACGGCACGGGCCGATCAGCTGGTCGGCGCGCGGCGTTGGCGCCATGCCGCCAGGTGTGCGCACGAACAGAGGGTCTTTGAGCTGCTCGCGCAGGCGTGCCAGCCAGATACTGATGGTGGGCTGGCTTTGCCCGAGTTGCTCGGCGGCCCGTGTGACGCTGCGGCAGTGATACAGCACGTCAAACAGCTGCAGCAACTTAGGCTCAGGAAGGTGCTGCAACTCACTCATTATTGCGATTCTTAATGATTGTATTGAGGCCATTGTATAGCGCGAATAAGCTCTGCCGCCTAGTGTGGTCGCAAGCCGAAGGAGGTTTGCGACTTGAAAATATGCATTCTGGGCGCTGGTGCCCTGGGTTGCGCCATTGGCGCGGCCTTGAGCGAAGCCGGGCATGAAACCTGGCTGTTGAACCGCGGGCGTGCGCATGTGGACGCCATCAATCGGGAGGGGCTGCGGGTACAGGACGAACGCGGCGAGCGATGGGTGAAGGTAAATGCCACATCCGATGCGGCGGATGCAGGCGTAGCCGACCTGGTCCTGGTGCTTGTGAAGTCGTTCCACACTGCCGAGGCCATCGCCGGGGCTGCCGCCCTCATCGGCCCGCAGACCGTGGTGCTGTCGCTGCAGAACGGGCTGGGGCATGAGGACATCCTGGCAGCCGCCGTGGGCCGCGAGCGGGTGCTGGCTGGCAAGACCTACGTCGGTGGCGTGATGCTGGCGCCGGGCTGCATCCGTGCCGGCGTGGCCGGCAAGCAGACCTACATCGGCGAGCTGGACGGGGCCGTGACGCACCGCGTGCAGGCCATCGCCGACGCCTTCAATGGTGCCGGGCTGGCGACCGCCGTCAGCGACCACATTCTCGGCACCATGTGGGACAAGTTGCTGGTCAACGTGGCTACCGGCGCGCTCACCGGCATTACCGCCCTCAGCTATGGGCAGTTGTACAGCGAACCCCTGCTGGAACGGACCGCCAAGGCCGCTGTGGCTGAAGCCATGGCCGTTGCCGAGCGTGCCGGGATTTGCCTGGGCCTCACCAGCGCCGACGCCGTCTGGGCCCTCGCCGCTGAAGGGCTGCCGCCAAGTTTTCGCACCTCGATGTTGCAGAGTCTGGAAAAAGGCTCGGTGACTGAAATCGACTTCATCAACGGCTCCGTCGTGCGCTGGGGCGAACGCCACGGCGTGGCCACACCGGTCAACGCCACACTGGTGGCCTGCATCAAGGGCATCGAACGCGCCATGGCCGACAAGCAGAAGGAAACCCTATGAGCCAGCCAAAGGCCTACCTTGAACACGTAGCGTTCTGGGTGAGCGACATCCACTGGCATATCCGCTTTTTCAGCGAGGTATGTGGCATGACGATGCGCGAAGTGCAGGGGAGTGTTGAGCAGCCCTCCCAGTACTGGACGCTGGGTGGTTTGCAGTTCATTCACCAACCCGGCTTCGCCGGCCCGGAAGGCCGCATGGCCCACCTGGGCATCATGTGCGAAGACCTCGCAGCAGCCCTGGCAGCCGCGCAGCGTTTTGACGTGAGCGAGATGCCTCAAGGGCGCAACTGGCTGCGCCTGCCGGACGGTCTGGCTGTTGAGTTCATCCAGGCGCAACCGGCGAACTGCGTCGCCAAGGCCTTGGCCATTGACCCGCGCGCGGAGGTGCAGGCATGAGTGTGGTGGAAAAATACTGGGACGATGCCCGTGAAGGTGACGAATGCCTGAGCCCCACCTACACGGTCACCCGCGAACGGATCCTGGCCTACGCCGACCTCACCGGTGACCACACCCCGGTGCATGTGGATGAGGCCTATGCCAACGCCAGCCACTTCGGCTGCCTGGTCGCCCATGGCCTGTTTGGGTTGTCGATTGCCGACGGATTGAAAACCCAGTGCGAGTACCGCTTTGTACCGGGCATGTCGTTGGGCTGGACCTGGGACTTCGTGCTGCCGATCAAGGTCAACGATGTGCTGCAGGTGCGCATGCGCGTGGGCTCGATGCGCCCGAGCAACAGCAGGCCAGGCTGGGGCATTGTGGTGCTGCCCTCCGAGTTGATCAACCAGCACGGCCAGGTGGTGCAGCGCGGCGAGCACCGCTTGATGGTGCCCAGGAGGGCCGCAGCATGAGCCAGGCCCTTCCATTGGCAGGTATCCGTGTGATCGACTACAGCCACTTCCTGGCCGGGCCATACGTAGGCCGTTGCCTGGCTGCCCTGGGCGCTGAAGTGATCAAGGTCGAGCGGCCAGGCAGCGGCGATGCCGGGCGCCAGCATGCGTATGCACTGGATGACCAGCAAAGCGGCTATTTTCTGCAACTGAACATGGGCAAGCAGGGCGTCAGCGTGAACATGAAGGACCCGCGCGGCAAAGCCTTCATGCAAAGGCTGACCGACTCAGCGGACGTATTCATCGAAAACTATCGCCCGGGCGCCCTGGACAAGCTGGGCCTGGGTTACGCCGAACTGTCGGCGCGCAACCCGCGCCTGGTGTACTGCTCCATATCGGCTTACGGCCATACCGGCCCGGATGCACACCGTGCCGGTTTCGGGCTGATTGCCGAAGCCAAGAGCGGCATCATGCAGATGGTCGGTGTGCCAGGGGAGGCGCCACCGTTGCTGCGTATCTCACTGGGTGACATGTACACCGGCATTCATGCGGTGGCGGCGATCAATGCCGCGCTGCTGGGGCGGGTGAACAGCGGCGCTGGCCAACACATCGACATGGCCCTGTACGACACGCTGGTGTCGATGCACGAGTATGCCGTGCAGTGCTACACGCTGTCTGACGGTACGGTGTTGCCGGAGCAAACCGGCCATGACATGCCTACCTCGACCTTGTACGGGGTGTTCCGCGCGGCCGATGGCGACCTGGTGATCGCGGCCCAGGTCGACGACGCCTGGCAGCGCTTTGCCGCCATGCTCGAAGCCCATGGCGGGCCAGCAGGCTTTGGCAGTGACGCCCGTTATCACAACCTCAACGGCCGTAACATCCACCGCGAATCCATTCTGGCCGTGGTCCGCAGCTGGGTAGGGGCCCGCTCGGTGGCCGATGTACTCGCCTTGCTCGATGCCGTCGACATCCCCAGTGCCAAGGTACAGCGCATTGATGAGGTATTGGCCGACCCGCAAATCCAGGCGCGCAACATGGTGCTTGAGCAAGAGCACCCGCGCTACGGCACCTTGCGCCTGCCCAACCTGCCATTCCGCTTTTCGGGTTGCGATACCACGGTGCATCAGGTTGCCCCAGACCTGGGCGAGCACAACGCGCAAGTCGCGGCTGGGCTTGGCTTCAGCCCCGAAGAAATCACCGCCATGCAGGCGGACGGTGTGTTATTCAGACACGGAGATGCACGATGAGCGACCGCTATGCAGTGATCGGCCGGCCGATCAACCACACCAAATCCCCGTTGATTCATGGCCTGTTTGCCAACGCCACTGGCCAGCAGCTGGAATACGGCGCCATCGAAGGTTCGCTTGAGGCGTTCGAGGCCCAGGTGCACCAGTTTCGCGACGGTGGCGGCCTTGGCATGAATATCACCGCACCCTTCAAACTGCGCGCCTTCGAGCTGGCCGACCAGCGCAGTGAGCGTGCCCGCCTGGCCCGCGCGGCCAATGCGCTGAAGTTCGAGGGTGGCTGCATCACGGCTGAGAACTTCGATGGCATAGGGCTTTTGCGCGATATTGAAGTCAACCTGGGTGAGCCGCTGCGCAACCGCCGGGTGCTGGTGCTGGGGGCCGGTGGTGCAGTGCGGGGGGCGTTGCTGCCATTCCTGGGCGCTGAACCTGCCGAGCTGGTGGTTGCCAATCGAGACATGGCAAAAGCCATGGAATTGCGCAACGAGCTGGACCATCCACGGCTGCGCATCAGCCGCTACGAGGCGCTAGAGGGTCAGGCCTTCGACATCGTGATCAACGCTACCTCGGCGAGCCTGGTGGGTGAACGGCCGCCGTTGCCGGGTCAAGTATTGGGCACTGCACAGTTGGCCTATGAACTGGCCTACGGCAAAGGCCTCACGCCGTTTTTACGGCTGGCAGGGGAGCAGGGCGTTGGACGCCTGGCCGACGGTGTAGGCATGCTGGTGGAGCAAGCGGCCGAAGCGTTTGCCTGGTGGCGGGGCGTGCGCCCGGATACCCGGGCAGTGATCGACCAACTGACCATCCCGCTGGAGTGAGCCATGGGTCGCCACGTGCGGGCTTGGCTTAAAGCCCGCTCGCGCCGTGGCGAGGTGTTTCATTGAACTGCGCCTAGTGAGTTCGGGTCGGTGAGTTAAAGAGGGAGGATCCGCAATGCCAGTCACACTCAGAACACTGACCGATGACGAAATACCGCAGGCTTACCGCGAACCTGACCTCGCCGAGCTGTACGAGGTCGACGACGGGGAGGGTGAGGTTCACTACCTGAAAAGTGACGCAGACGCAGCCAAGCTGGTCGTCGAACTGACAGAGAAACACGCGTCAGCCTGATGGGCCGCCCTGGAGGCGTGCTGCGGCGCGCCAGGCACTGGTTGTCGCGACGCTGGATGACCCCGGCCCGCCAGCGCTGGGCGGGCGTTTTGCTGATTATCCTCGGCCTTGTGGGGTGGTGCCTGAACCCCGGCAGCAGGTGGCCGTGGGTGCTTGCAACAGGGGTTATCTGGCTGCTTGCGGCATGCCCCGCCACCTGGTTTACCAGGAGATCGCACCGCTCACGCCTTGGAAAGCGTCGGGGTTGAGGTTTGAGCCGTAAGTCACGCTTGTCCGAATTTCAAAGCAGGTGTGGGCAATATCTTCGCCATTCGTACGAATTGGCTGATATATTTTCTCCCTCGCCACGTCGTGGCTCATAACAAGTAGTAGGCTCCTCATGACTTACCAACTCTCCTCTGATCTGGGGCCAAACCACCCGCCGGTGAAGGATATCCTCAACGCCCCCGGTGTCTGGGTGGAAGAACCCAATATCCGCAGAGGCGGCGAAAGCGGGGTGCTAAAGGTTGAGGTGGAAGGTTTCACCTTCTACAAAAAGCAGCAGGTTGGGCATATTTACCGCAGCCTGTTGCACCCGTTCGGCTACCCAACGGTTGCCCGCGAAGCCAAGGCCTTGCGCGCTGCCGCTTCGCTTGGCGTGGCTACGCCTGCGCTGCTGCATAGCCATGTGCACAAACAAGCGGGCGAATGGCAGGCCGTGATGGTTACCGCCGCGCTGGACGGGTACCTGTCGCTGGAGGACTTCTACCTGCAAGGCGTGGATAAAACCGTCGGGCCTCGGCGCCACCACGAGATCCTTGAGGCATACGGGCGTGCGCTGGCCAGGTTGAACCTTGGGCGTTGGCAGCATGGTTGCCTGTACCTGAAACATGTATTCGTCGATTTCAGCGAGTCGAGCATCAAGGTAGCCTTGCTCGATTTCGAAAAAGCCCGCCAACGCATGACAGCGACCAAAGCCAGCCGCCATGACCTGCGGCAGGTCAAACGCAGGTCTGGCTGGGAGGCTGCGGAATGGGAGGCCTTCTGCAGAGGCTACCGCTATGGTTACGGCGCTGACGTGGAGCGTCTTCTCTAACCACTCGGATCAACGTGGTGGGCGGTCGCCCACTTTCAGATTTGTCTGAGGATATTTCTCCTGCGGGTCCAGTCGGTAGCCATAACGACTGGACCACCGCTTTTGTGCAGGAGACCTTATGAGTGCCACCAAACGGGAACGTCAGTATCAGGCGTACCAAGCGCTGAAGCAGCTCAGTGATGCTGCCGGCGAAACCATGAAACAGATTGCCTACGACCAGTTTGATCACATCGACTGGCAGGAAACCTGCCGGCTCCACCGCGAGGTATTCGAGCGGTGGATCATCTATGCCCAGGCTCAAGGCCAGCTTCTTTCGAGCCCGAATTCCGATACGCTCAACGCGGTGCCACAATCGGTGGGCGGTTGCCTGCCAACGCGGTGAGGGTGTTAATGATAAATGCAGGTGTGCGCGTGCGGGGTTCTCTGTCTAGAGTTTTCAGTCGAAACACTGATTTCCAAACCACGGAGAGTTACCCATGAAGATAAGGACATTTGCGGCTGCAAGCTTGGCGTTTGCCGCCCTGTTGGGGGTGTCGGCCGCCCAGGCTGAAGGCGAACTCGGCAAGGGCGTGCGGCACGATGTGCGTGAAGTCGACAAAGGTGTGGACCACAGCGCCGATGAAGTCGAAAAAGGCATCCACCACGATGGCGAGGAGATGGAGAAAGGCGCCGACCACCTGGACAAGGAACGCCACAAGGCAGACAAGCACGTTGATAAAGAGGTCAAGAAGGACCTGTAGCCATTCTGGACAACCCCAACCTTGAGGCGCTTTGAATGAAAACTATCATCGCAGTTGCGTTCGGCATTCTGCTGGCCCCAGGTTTTGCACTGGCCAAGGACCACCAGCATGAAT
Source organism: Pseudomonas sp. S32 (assembly GCF_016648095.1). Classification (NCBI taxonomy): domain Bacteria; kingdom Pseudomonadati; phylum Pseudomonadota; class Gammaproteobacteria; order Pseudomonadales; family Pseudomonadaceae; genus Pseudomonas; species Pseudomonas sp. S32. The sequence goes on along the minus strand of NZ_JACVVF010000003.1, from coordinate 145,959 downwards.
GCGAGGCGGCCTTGGATAAACTGAAGGCAGCGACAGAAGCAGACTTCACGCAAAACGGTCATCATGAGCATCAGCAGGCCAAGGAAGCGCATGCGTCCGGGGACTACAAGAAATGCGCTGACCAGGCCAACAAGGCGCTGTCGCATCAGAAGAGCGGCTGATCAAGTCGTTCAGAACGAGCCCAGGATGCGCTGGGCTCACTTACTCTCAGTATTTCGCCCGGATTGTCAGCAGGTAGTTGCGGGGCTCCCCGTAGAAGTTGCCATACTCCGCCATACCCACCGTCGAGTAGTATTTCTTGTCCGTCAGGTTGTTGGCGTTGAGTGACACCGTCCAGTGTGTGTCCAGCGCGTATTCGGCGTGCGCATTCCACACGGCATAGCCCGCCTGCGAAAAGGCGTAGGTGTTGGACGTTTCTTCCAGTTCCCCGTCTGCGCCCCTGGCGTATACCGTACCGCTGACGTAGGCGGGCGTCTGCGCGACAACGCCGCCGCCTACCTTGAACTTGTTCAAGGCGCCCGGGAGTTGGTACGTGGCAAACAATTTGAACAGGTGCTTGGGCGTTACCGTGTTGTAGGCATTGCCGGCAATGTTGTTGCGGGTGGTGTTGAACGTATACCCCAAGGTCGCCTGGAGGCCCTCCGCCAACTGGCCGCTGACTTCCAGGTCTACGCCCTTGCTCACATTTTTGCCGCCGTCACGGTAGCAGCAGTCGGATGCGTCGCCTGGGCGGTCGTAAATGCCTTCGCCGTCGCGGTTCACGTAATAGATGGCCGCGTAGGTATTCACGCGGCCGTCGAACAGCTCGCCCTTGATACCAAACTCGTTGCTCACACCGGTGATGGGTTGCAGCGGTGCGCCTGAACGGTCACGCAATGAGGCCTGGGACTTGTAGATATCGGCGCGGCTGAAGTACAGGCTCCAGGCCGGCGAAAGCGCATAGGTGGCCCCGTAAAAGGGCGTTAACACGTCCCGGTCGCGGAAGAACGTACCCGATGAAGAGCCGTTGGCATTGCGGCGCGTGTAGCGTTGTTCATAGTTGCTGTAGCGGGTGCCGACAATGAGGTGCAGAGGCTCGGCGATGTGTATCCGCCAGCTGCCGTACAGGCCTTTTTGTTCGATGCGCTGGACATCCCGATAACTGAACGCCGAGTCGCTCGCTGAGGAAGGGTAGTCGTGGGGGTCGAACGCATGGATATTATCGATTTCCCGGTACGCCCCCTGGCGGTGATCGGACCCAAAGTAGTTATTTGTCCAGCTGGCCCCAAGCAGGAAGTCGTTCTCGAAACCGCCGAGGGTTTCCGAGCCCTTGACGTTCAGGTCATAGGCCCTGGAATAGTAACCCTGCTGTTGACCCTGCCAATTGGCGGCAGACCCGGCACCGGTTGCCGGGTCGATGGCACCATAAAAGTTGTAGTAACTGCGGTCCTGGTCCATCACCGCCACCGTGGTGTCCAGGGTGGCAGCCCAGCGCTCGCCCAGCTGCTGGTTCAGGGTGGCGAAGTAGGATTGGGTCTTGCTGTTCTTGTAGTCATGAGCCCCGCCCAGGAAGGTGCTGCGTGGCAACTTCAAGTCTGCACCGTCCAATGCTCGTGGCCAGCCGTACGCCTGGTCTGCGGACTTGGCGTCGTCGTTGGTCAGGCCTGCCAGCACGGTGGTGGTGTCGGTGATGTCAGCTTCGATCACGCCATAGAACAGGCTGCGCTCGGCATTGGCGGTGTCGTAGAACATGTCGCGGTTGTTGTAGACCACCACCGTCCGCCCGCGCATCTTGCCGTCCAGAGCCAGCGGGCCGCTCACGTCCAGCTGTGTGCGGTAGTTGTGCCAGCTGCCCACGGACGTTTCCAGGCCATACTGGTTCTCGAAGGTGGGCTTCTTCCTGACCAGGTTGATGGTGCCACCTGGCTCGCCAGCGCCGGAGAACAGGCCGTCGGAGCCGCGCAGTACTTCTACCCGGTCATAGATAGCCATGTCGTGGTCTTTGGGCGAGTAGGTGGCGTTGTCGATAGGTGCGCCGCCATCCACCCGGTAACTGGTAATTTCAAACCCCCGTGACAGGTAACGGGAGTTGGTGAGGCTGCCCTGATAGGGCGTGATGCCGGTGGTTTGCAGCATCACGTCGTTGATGGAGTTGAGGCCCTGGTCTTCGATCCTTTGCCGGGTCATCACGCTGACAGTTTGCGGCGTGTCCTTGATCGACTGGGGCGTCTTGCCGAGGGTGACCTGCCCCGCGGTGTAGGAACCAGTGCCTTCGCTGACCGTACCTGACCAGCCTGCCGACGCATTGACGTCGGTTGGCTGCAGCTGCAGGGCGTGCTCGTCGCTGGCAACCAGGGTGTAGCTGTTGGCCGAGCGCTCCAACGCCTGCAGGCCGGTACCCTGCAACAGCGCGTGCAGCGCTGCTGCGCCAGTGAGGTGGCCCTTTACCCCCATCGAGCGCTTGGCCAGCGTGGTGGCGGGTTCGAACGACAGGTTTGCCCCGGTGACGCGGGCATAGTCAGCGATGGCGTTCTCCAGGTTACCGCCAGCGATATTGAAGTCGTACTGTGCTGCACTGCCCTGCGCCCAGGCCGCCAATGGATAGACGCTGGCCGCCATCGGTGCGGTGAGCAGGGCTGCAGTGATCACCACTGAGCATGCGCGTTTGTTGAAGGGCGGTGAGGGGTGGGCACTCTGTAGCATGTCGGGTCCTTGAGGTGGCAGTGAAGGGCGTCTTTGCGCCTCTACTGACCTAGTCGGACGAGAATCAAAAACACCAACCCCTGGGCGCTGAATTCACGCAGGTTCCACCGTGGCCCAATAGCGGGTGAAGCGGTTGATACGCACAGGCAGTGTGCCGCTGAGGTTGTCCAGCACCCGGTCGGTGTCCCCCAACTGGAATGCCCCCGACACACGCAACCCCGCAACCGCAGGGTCACAGGCCAGGTGCCCCGGGCGGTAGCGTGACAGCTCGTCGATGAACCCCCCCAGGGGCCAGCCACTGACCACCAGCTGGCCGCCACTCCATGCGCCGGTGCCTGCCTGCAGCGGCAGCACCGCGCCGTGGGACGAGGCGGTGAAGCGCAGCTGCTGGCCGGCTTCAAGGTGTACCGTGGCGCCTGCATTAGCCACCTCGATGGCCTGCTCAAGCACGCTGGCCTGGGCCCAGGCGTTCTCGCTGCGCACCAGAAACCGCGCGGCGTGGGTGTGAATTCGGCCTTGTGCAAGCTGCACGATCAGAGGCCGCTGCCCCGGGTCAGTCGCTGTGCCCACCAGCAGTTCGCCATGGTGCAGGGTGATCAGCCGCTCGGTGGCGCTGAAGTCGATGCCCATGGCCGTGCGGGTGTTGAGCGTGACCTGCGTGCCATCCGGCAGCCGCACCTGCTGACGCTGGGCAGTGGCTGTACGATAGGTGGCCAGCGCGCCTTGCCAGGGTGTGACGCTTGCCGCCAGGCCCGCCGCGCTGGCTGCCATGAGCACCCCCAGGACTTTCAACACACTGCGCCTGTCGACGACGGTGGCCTGCAGCAGGGGCCGTGCCGTGACCCCGTCCAGGCGGCCGAAGCTGGCCTGCAAGCGTTCTACCCGCGCCCAGGCCTGAGCGTGGTGCGGGTGGCTGCGTAACCATTCGGCGTGGGCCTTGCAGGCCTGTTCATCGCCCTGGTTGAGGGCAACGTACCAGGTGGCAGCTGCCTCCAGCGTTTTGATGTCCAGCGTATCGTTCAAGGCTCAGTCATCCATCAGCAGCAGGCAATGGGTCATGGCCCGTACGAAATGCTTGCTCACGGTATTGGTCGACAACCCCAGCTGGCGTGCGATCTCCACGTGCTTCAACCCGTCGAGCTGTGCCAGCAAAAACACCTCGCGGGTGCGTGTACCCAGGCCGTCCAACAGTTTGTCGATCTGCACAAGGGCCTGCATGATCATCTCGCGCTGCTCGGCGCAGATCGAAACAGGCGTGGGCGCAGCTGCCAGGCTGTCCAGATAGGCTTGCTCCAGTAGCCGACGCCGGTATTGGTCGATCATCAGGCTGCGGGCGATGCGGCTCAGGTAGCCGCGAGGGAAGCTCAGGCGAACCTGCTGGCGCTGCGCGAGCAGGCGCACGAATGTGTCCTGTGCGATGTCGGCAGCCTGTTCACGGCACCCCAACTTGCGTCTTAGCCAGTGGCGCAGCCATTCGCTGTGTTCAGCATACAGGGCGTGAAACGATTGAGGTTCGGAGGTGTGGGACATCAACAGCAAACCCGTAGGCAGTTTTACTGATAATGTATCTCATTAGTATATTGCCTGCCTACAGGGTGCACGCCGCGCCTCCCACCGCATTCACGCCCTCCAGGGTGGTAAACGAAATATCTTTGGCGGTGAGCAGAAAGTCGCTCATGTAAGCCATCTCCAGCATGTCGCTTCGTACCCCGGCGTACAGCGTTGCCTGCACGCCTTCGGCACCCAGGCGCTTGGCGAGCACGTAGCCACGGGTGGTGTATTCATGCACCGCCCAGTTCGGCAGGCAGCAGACACCCCGGCCGCTGGCCACCAGTTGCATCATCATGATGGTCATTTCTGCCGTGCGTACCTGTGCGGGTTCAAGGTCGGCCGGGTCCAGGAAGCGGGTGAAGATGTCCAGCCGGTCGCGCTCGATGGGGTAGGTGATCAAGGTTTGCCCGGTGAGGTCGGCAGGTTCCACGTAGGCTTTTGCACGCAGCGCATGGTGTTTGTCGATGGCCAGCACGGCCTCGTACCCGAACAGCGGCACGTAGGTGATGCCGGGCAGAGGAATGGGGTCGGAGGTGACCACCAGGTCCAGGTCGCCGCGTGCCAAGGCCGGCAGTGGCGCAAACGACAGCCCCGACGCGAGGTCCAGTTCCACCTCTGGCCAGGCGCTGCGAAACTCGTCCAGCGAGGGCATCAGCCACTGGTAGCAACTGTGGCATTCGATAGCGATGTGCAACCGGTCCGCCGCACCGCCTGCCAGTTTGGCCAGGTTACGCTCGGTGCTGCGGATAAGCGGCAGCACCTGGTCCGCCAACTGCAACAGCTTCAAGCCTGCAGTGGTGAAACGCACCGGTTTGGACTTGCGCACGAACACCGGCATGCCCACCCGGCTTTCCAGCTCGCGAAACTGATGCGACAGCGCCGACTGGGTCAGGTGCAGGCGTTCGGCAGCGTCGGGCAGGCTATCGGCCTCGCGCAGGGCACGCAGGGTGCGCAGGTGTCTGAGGTCGATCACGGGCAGCGCTAAGGCAGTTGCTGCGCAGCGAGCTCACGGCGCACGATGTCGGCACCTGCACTCAGCGCCCGCAGCTTGCCACTGGCCACCTGGCGGGGCAGAGGTGCCATGCCGCAGTTGGTGCACGGGTACAGCTTGTCGGCATCGACAAACGCCAGTGCCTTGCGCAGCGTATTGGCCACTTCTTCTGGCGTTTCGACGGCGTGGGTTGCCACGTCGATGGCACCTACCATCACCTTCTTGCCACGGATCAGTTCGATGAGGTCCATGGGCACGCGCGAGTTGTGGCACTCCAGCGAAACGATGTCGATGCTGGACTGCTGCAGTTTCGGGAACGCTTCCTCGTACTGGCGCCACTCCGAACCCAGTGTCTTTTTCCAGTCGGTGTTGGCCTTGATGCCGTAGCCGTAACAGATATGCACGGCGGTTTCGCATTTCAGGCCTTCGATTGCCCGCTCTAGCGTTGCCACACCCCAGTCGTTCACCTCGTCGAAGAACACATTGAACGCGGGTTCGTCGAACTGGATGATGTCCACGCCAGCCGCTTCCAGCTCGCGGGCTTCCTGGTTGAGAATCTTGGCGAATTCCCAGGCCAGCTTTTCGCGGCTCTTGTAGTGGCTGTCGTAGAGCGTGTCGATCATGGTCATCGGGCCAGGCAATGCCCACTTGATAGGCTGGCGGGTTTGCTGGCGCAGGAACCGCGCATCCTCTACGAACACCGGCTTGAGCCGGGCTACCTCGCCGACCACCGTGGGCACGCTGGCATCGTAGCGGTCACGGATTCGGACGGTTTCGCGCTTTTCGAAATCAACGCCGCTGAGGTGTTCGATGAACGTGGTAACGAAGTGCTGACGGGTCTGTTCGCCGTCGCTGACAATATCGATGCCGGCGTGCTGTTGTTCTTGCAGTGCCAGGCGCAATGCATCCTGCTTGCCTTCGCGCAGGCCAGCGTCTTGCAGCTTCCACGGTGACCACAGGGTTTCAGGCTCTGCGAGCCAGGAGGGTTTCGGCAAGCTGCCGGCGGTTGAAGTGGGCAATAACGTTTTCATGGACAGTAGCCTTGCATGCAGGGGCGGTCAGGCCGCGTAGTTCGCGGACCATTGCTCGAGAATCGTGTGGTAGGGCGTGATGAAGTGCGCTTCGGCAAATCGCCCTTGTTCAATGGCCAGCCGGCTGCGCTCTTCGCGGTCGTACACGATGCGCGTCAGCGAGTAATCACCGTGCTCGAGGCTGGGCTGGTAAGTGGCGCCTGCCACGGCATTGGCATTGTAGATTTCAGGCCGGTAGATCTTCTGGAAGGTGTCCATCGTGCTGACGGTGCTGATCAGTTCCAGGGCGGTGTAATCGTTAAGCAGGTCCCCGGCGAAATAGAAGGCCAGCGGCGCCACACTGTTGGGCGGCATGAAGTAGCGAACGCGCAACCCCATCTTTGCAAAATAGTCATCGGTCAGGGAGTACGCGTCCTGCTGGTACTCGTAACCCAATACCGGGTGCTGGTTCTCGGTACGACGGTAGGTGCGGCTGCTGGAGACACTCAGGCAAATAACCGGCTGTTTTTCAAAGTGCGCCCGGTAGGCGTCCGATTGCAGGAAATGTTTGAACAGCTTGCCATGCAACTCGCCGAAGTGCGCAGGGGTGCTGAATGCCTTGCGGTCGCGGTTGTGCTCCAGCAGCACGACACTGAAATCATAATCGCGCACGTAGGACGAAAAGTTATTACCGACGACGCCTGGCAGGCGGGCCCCTGTTTGCTGGTCGACAACGGTGGTTTTAAGAATTTCGATCAGGGGCAGGGCGGTGCCGCTGCGCCCGCTGCCGATCGCCATTTCGACAGAAATGATATCCAGTTCTACGCGGTAACGGTCGGCGTTTGGGTTGTCCCAATGGGCCAGGGCATTGAAGCGGTTATTGATCATGCCCAAGGTATTGCGCAGGTTTTCCTGGCGCTGCTCACCCCTCGCCAAGTTGGCAAAGTTGGTGGTGATGCGGGTGTTTTCGCAGGGGCGATAATGTTCGTCAAAACTGACGCTTTTAAGGCTGAATGTAAACGGGGAAGTTGTCATGATCGCGAGGTCCACTCAGATGCCAAGGCCTTCAAATTGAGGGGCATCTTAAAGTGGCGCATTGGCCAGGCGGAACTGAAACGATTTCAGCCCGCCTTCAATCCTGTTCATGACGTGACCGGCGCACTGTTTCAGGCCGGGGTGGCTACCTTGTGGAACCGCCGCGCCAGAAACGGCGTGATATCCAGCGGCAGGGCTTCGTCGTGGATCACTTTGTCCAGCATGACCCCTGTGATGGCCGAGGTCAGGATGCCGGTGCGGAAATGCCCGCAGGCATTGAAGTACCCCGGCATGTCGTCCACGGGGCCCAGAATCGGCAGTTCATCTGGCGAGCCTGGCCGCAGGCCGGCCCAGGTGCGCTTCAGGTTGACGTCGGCCAGTGCCGGCACGCAACGGGTTGCACCCTGCACCAGGCTGCTGATCTCCGGGAATGTGGTGGTGACGTCATAGCCCTTTTCCTCGGTGGTACTGCCTATCAGGATTTCGCCGTTATCCTTCTGTGCCATGTAGCAATCGCTGGTGGTGATGCAGCCGTTCAGCAGCTTGGGCAGGCGCTCGGTCAATACGATCTGGCCTTTCACCGGCTTCACCGGAATGGACAGCCCCGTGGCCCATGCACTCAGCTCAGCGGCCCAGGCACCGGCTGCGTTGATCAGGGTGTTGCAATGGAAATCCCCCGCCTGCGCCGTGCGCACGCCCTTGACCCGCCCACCTTGGTGCAACACGCCTGTGACCGGAGTGTTGAGGTACAGGTCGACACCGTTCTGCCGCGCCGCTTCCATATACGCATCGCCCAGGCGATAAGGGCTCACCTGGTGGTCGCAGAGAAACTCCAGGGCGCCATTGGCCTGGTCGGTGACGGCGGGCTCCGTTTCGCGCAAGGCCTTGCGGTCCAGCCAGCGCACCTGCGCCTGCAGGTGCGGGATGTGCCGCACGATGTGCTCGGCGTACAGCTGGTCCTCGTCGTCTTGGATCACGTACTTGAGGCCAGTGCGCTCGAACTTGAAGTCCATGCCATGGCGTTCGATCAGTTCCTGGTGTAGCTGGGGGTACAGCGCATTGGACTGTAAGGCCAGGTCGAAAAAACACTGGGGCAGGATGTGCGGTGTACTCGAATCCACCGCCACTGCCGCGCCATGGGCCTGGCGCTTGGCCTGGGACGAGAGCATGCGAAAGAAGATTACCCCGCAGCCCAGGCCCACCGATTCGCCGATGGCCCACAGCCCCCCGGCCGAGGCGCGGGTGGCGTTGCCAGGGCGCTTGTCGTCGATCAGCGCGATGCGCAGGTTACCGCGCTTTGACAGCTGGTACGCACACGAAGCGCCAATTACTCCGGCGCCGGCGATTACGATGTCGTAGGTCTTGTTCATGTCAGGCCTCCGTGCCCAGGTGCTTGAATGCGGAGAACGGGACGGGGTCCACCGGGAACCTCGGTCTTAACCAGCCCACGTCGGAGCGGCCGGTGGCGGCGCGCAGCCGGTCGCTGCAATAGCCCACGCACATGCGCCCCTGGCAGTCGCCCATGCTGACCCGGGTGCGCATTTTCAGCCCGGCCATGTCCTGCACGCCCTGCTGCAGGGCGAGGTCGATGGCATCCCGGGTGACCTGTTCGCAGCGGCAGATCACCGTGTCGGCCTGTGGCAGGTCGACTTGCGCGGGGCCCCGTGCGGTGTAGCGCTCCACCCCGGAGCGAAAGCGGCCAATGCCCGCCAGTTGCCCCAGGTAACGCTCGCGCCGCTCGATGGCCTGCTCGGCGTTGAGTACGCCGCGCTGGTGCAGAATAGACACCGCCGCAATGCGCCCGGTCAGCATCGCTGCCTCACCCCCGCGGATGCCGGCCATGTCGCCGGCCAGGTGTATGTGCGGCAGGTTGCTCTGCTGCCACGCGTTGTATTCAGCACGCAGGTAACCGTCTGCGCTATAGCCATGGGCCAGCCCCAACTGCTGGCTTAGCTGGGTGCGTGGAATGAAGCCATAACCCACCGCCAGGGTTTGCACCGACTCGCGCTGCACCCGTTTCAGGTCGGCCTGCCAGGCCTGGTCGTAGGGCGCAACGCTGACCTCGCTCAACTCCCCCTCGCCACGCGCCGCCACCACGCCCCAGCCGTAGTGCATGGGGATGCCATGCAATTTGAGATAGCCCAGCATGCTCAGCCCATCGAGAAACAGCTGCGGCTTGTTCATCAGCGCCAGGGTCTCCCGGGCAATGCGGGAGAAGGCACAGGCCTCATATACACCTGCTACTTTGGCGCCGGCCGCATGCAGTTGGCAGGCAACCAGTGGCAGCAACGGGCCGGTACCGGCAATCAATGTACGGCCCAGCGGCTTCACCACGTTGCTCTTGATCTGCAACTGCAACCCGCCCAGCAGCATCACGCCGGGCAAGGTCCAGCCCGGGAATGGCACATTGCGTTCGTGGCAGCCTGCCGCCAGAACCAGTTGTTCATAGCCCACCGGTTGCAGCTGCTCCTGCTCGTCGAGCACCATCAGGTTCTGTTTGTCGGCGCCTACCACGCGGCTGTTGAGGCGCAGGTCGATGTGCCTGGCGCAGGTGGCGAAGTCTGCGTGCAGCTTGCCCAGCGCCTTGCTGTAGCGTGCGCCCAGGTAACCCACGTCTACACCGCTTCTCAGTGGCCCGCGAAACACCACGCCGCCGGGGCGCGACGCTTCGTCGATGAGCACACTGCCCACCCCTTCCTTGGCCAGCTCGATGGCGGCAGCCATACCGGCCGAGCCACCGCCGACAATCACCGGGCGCATGCTCATGCCGGCACCTCGCTACAGATCGGGTTGACCAGCGTTTCGACACGCATGCCCGGGCGTACCACGGTCTGGCAGGCGCGACGCTTGGCGCGCCCGTCGATGGCTACCAGGCAGCAATGGCACACCCCCATGCCGCAGAACGCGCCACTGACCTGGCCATGATCGTTGCGCGCCAGCTGGCGCAAGCCCACGGCGTTGAGCACGCTGAGCACCGTCTCGCCTGGGGCTGCGTTGACGGGTGATCCGTTGATATGGAGGGTGATGGGGTCAGCCGCAAGCGGCTGGATATCGAGGGTTCGTTCCATGAAGTACTCCTGCAATCCGTGTGCATGGGGTGGCACAGAGTACGGAAGATAGTTGCAGGAAAAATTGACCTGGAGCGGTGAATTAGGTGGATTCTATTGTAGGTAAAAATATGAGGTGACAGCCGGTCAAGCCGCTTGCGAGATCAGCATCAGCCCTCGGGAAGGCTGATGCCACAAACGAACTCATCGGAACCTAACCGGTGTGATCCGTACTCCACAACGTAATCCGCACCGCGTCGGCGGGCCTCCACGGTTGCGGTCGCGTGGTCGGCGTACACATCCACCAAATGCCACGGATGGCGATCACGCAATACGCCCCACCCAAACACCCAGCCTTCTTTGAAAGGGTCTTTGGGCAGGTTTTTCGCAAGGCTGCGAATGGTCATGAAAGGCTCCTGATAACACCCGAACTCAGGGCAGGTACAGGATGGTGTAGGACGCGTCACACTTGGGGCCGAGCACCACAGGTTTCTCGAACAGCGTAGTACCGCTCAGCCCGACGCCGTAATGTGCACCGCTGGCTTTTTCCAGGCGAGCCCACAAACCCAGGTCATGGATTTCGATGCGCGTCGCCACGCGGGCATGGTGGCCGAGTTCGTACTCGATGCGCTCTACAACATCTTTGGCTTCTTCTTCTGTCATGCTGTGTGCTCCTCGCCAAACCAAGTACCGCCCACACCCAGGTGAACACCTGTCATGAGCCTTCACAATTAATTAGAGCCCAAGACAGTCGGGTTGGTTCTTTTACCCGACGGACGTGAGGTGCGCGTGCCACCCACCTTAATTTCTGAACTCTTCAAAGTTGCGCCGCCTCAATTGAGAAACATCTTGAGGCAATATTTCGATGCTCCCACACAGCCAGCAAGGTCAAGGCCCCATCACGTTTGTATTGATGCACTTTCTGGGTGGATCCCACCGCACGTGGGGCCCCACATTGCCGTTTCTTGACCGCGAACACACCTGTGTGGCGCTGAATACGCCGGGCTACGGCGATGCTCGCGACGTCACGGGTTATACGGTCGAGCAGATGGCAGACCATGTAGACCTCAGCATTCGTGAGCTCGGGCTGCAGCGTTGCATTCTTGTGGGCCATTCCATGACCGGCAAGGTAGCCGTGGTGCTGGCTTCGCGCCGGCCAGCCTACCTGCAAGGGCTGGTGCTGGTAGCGCCATCGCCACCCGGCCCACAACCGATGAGCGACAGCGACCGTGATAGGCAGCGTGCCTACGGCGCTTCCAGGGAAGAGGCGGAGGCGTTTGTTGATGAATCCAGTTGCCACCGTTTGCCCGAAGCCCTGCGCGAAGTCGCGATTGCCGATGCCCAGTCGGTAAACCTGGAAGCCTGGCGCGCCTGGGTTGACCACGGCAGCCGCGAGGACTGGGAATACCGCATCGGCACCTTGCCTTACCCTGCGCTGCTGATATGCGGCAGTGATGACGTACAGGTCCCCGGCCCAGATGAGCAGCAGCGCACCACCTTGTCCCATTTCCCGGACCACCTGCTGCTGACGCTCCCCGGCGCAGGTCACCTGATGCCCTTGCAAACCCCGCAGGCGTTGGCCCACCCCATGCTCAAATTTGCTGAACGTATCGCTGCATCTACCCCTGAAGGAGAACGTTGATGGACTTAGGCTTGAGTAACCGTGTAGCTCTCATCAGCGGCGCCGCTGGCGGGATAGGCCTGGCAACCGCACACCTGTTGGCGGGTGAGGGTGTAAAGCTGGTATTGACGGACATGGACCCGGACAAGCTGAAAAAGGCTACAGCTGACCTGCAGGGCGAGCCCCTGTTGATTGCCGCAGACATGACTGACCAAGGGGAAGTCGATGGGCTTGTGCGCCAAGCAGAAGCCCACTTTGGCCAGGTGGATATCGTCGTGCACACCGCAGGGGTCACCGGTGCCAAGGGCGACCCGCTCGAGCTGGCGGATGCCGACTACCAGGAGGCCTGGGACACTGACTTCTTCAGCGCTGTGCGCATTGCCCGGGCGGCCATACCGGCCATGCGCAAACGGGGTTGGGGCCGCCTGGTGTGCATCACCTCGGAAAACGCGGTGCAGCCGTATTGGGAAGAGGCCGTGTACAACGTGGCCAAGGCCGCGCTGGCAGCTTTCATCAAGAACCTGTCATACAAGGAAGCAGCCCACGGTGTGCTGTGCAACACCGTATCCCCGGCCTTTATCGAAACAGGCATGACCGACGGCATGATGAAAAAGCGTGCCGAGGAAAAGGGCGTCAGTTTCGATGAGGCGGTGAAGAGCTTCCTGGAAGAAGAACGCCCAGGCATCGTGCAACAGCGGCGTGGCCAGCCAGAAGAGGTGGCGGCAGCCATCGCCTTGCTGGTATCCGAGCGGGCGTCCTTCATCAATGGCAGCAACCTGCGGGTTGACGGCGGGTCGGTGCAGAGCGTTCAGAACTGACCGGTGCCATGCAGCGGGCTGCAATGCGGCCCGCTGCGCCGCCATGGCACAGTTTCAAGGCCTCAGCCGGAAACAGGCTCGATTAAATGGGCGCCTTCGCAGCGCACGTTACCCACACTGGCATCCACCTTGTGCCAGGTAAAGGCTGAGGCTGGGCGGCCGCCGCTGTACACGATGGCCTCTGCCCGTTGCACCGTCGTGCGCGGATCCAGCCATTCCCTGGCCAGGGCTGGTGTAAGCACCAGCGGCTTGCGGGCGTGAATAGCCGCAAGTTCTCCATCCGCAGCCGTAGTAAGCACCACGAAACCACCACCCTGTTCAGGCCTTGCATCTGCCAGGGCGGCGAAGAACAAAGCCTCCCCGTTGGCCGCCTGTATATGGTAGGGCTGCTTGCCTTTCAATGCGCCAGGGTCGCTGACCCACTCGAACCAGCCATTTGCCGGCGCCAAGGCGCGCCCATTGGGCCACAGCGCTTTGAAGAAAGGCGATTGCGTAACCGTTTCGGCCCGTGCATTGATGGGCACCGGGCCCTTGCCAGTGGCCCAGGGTGGCGCCCAACCCCACGGCACCTTGCCCACGCTCAAGCCACCTGGCGCTTCACGTATAAGCGCCGCCTGGCTACGCGGCGCTACGTTGTAGCGGTTGATCGGCGCTTCGTCATAGCCGTTGATTACCACCAGGTCCAGGGCCAGCTGACGCAGGTAGAAGTCCATGCTCTCGTAGAGCGAATAGCGCCCGCACATGGTTTACCTCCCGTCGCTGCTGCTGGCTCGCCAGCACTGCAGGGTATTTGATCTGTATGTATATACAGTTTGCTCTGCATGTGCAGCAAAGGCCAGCGGCCGTGCAGCGATACCGACGGGCGGGTTTGCGCAACGTAGCAGAGAAGGGGGTTTGCCGTGTGCGCCTACCCTGGGTGACTGCTAGGCTGATACTACCTGTCGGTGTTTTTGGCTGAACCTCGCGCAGCAGAGCGGGTCATTATTGAAAGGGTTCGCCAGTTGTCGTGTTTTGCGTTGCCAGTTTCTGAAGGTTGGCTCGCTCAGGTCAGGCTCTTCAGGTGAATCACTGCGGCAATGGAGGCAGGCTATGGATTATTCCAGCATGGTTGAATCGTTGAACAAGATGCTGAAGGCAGCAGCGGATGCGCGTGAGCGTCGCGGGGAGAGTGTGGAGACGAAGGTTGTTGTCGAGGAACAGGTTGATAGCTGTGAAACGGAGCAACTGGAACAACTGTCGTGGAAAGCCGACAGTCGCCCCAGAATGAACCGCTTGGTAGTCGCTCGCGACGGCCGTTGTACGCCGTGAGCGCCCTGGCGCACCGGAGTTCTATGAGTTACTCATTGAACTGGATGACCATGCGGCCTTTTATCTTCCCTTCGATCATTTCTTCGAAAATCTGATTGATGTCTTCTACCGGTCGCAAGGTGACCTTCGGTACGACCTTGCCTTCTGCAGCAAACTGGAAGGCTTCTTCCAAGTCCTGACGCGTACCGACCAGCGAACCGATTACCTGGATGCCGTCCAGTACCAAGCGTGGAATATTCAGGTTCATGGACTCTGTAGGCAAGCCCACCGCTACCAACCGCCCGCCTGCGCGCAGGGCGTCCACGGCTGAGTTGAATGCAGCCTTGGCTACAGCGGTTACAACCGCAGCGTGAGCGCCACCGGTTTTGGCCTGGATGACCTTGGCGGCGTCTTCTTCGAGCGGGTTGATGACCAGATCTGCGCCCATCTCGCTGGCGAAGCGCAGTTGCTCCGGGTTCACGTCGATGGCGATCACCTTGGCGTTGAATACGTTCTTCGCGTACTGCAGGGCCAGGTTGCCCAGCCCACCGAGGCCATAGATGGCGATCCATTGGCCGGGGCGGATGTTGGAGGTTTTCACGGCTTTGTAGGTGGTAACGCCGGCGCAGGTAATGCTGCTGGCAGCGCCAGAATCCAGCCCGTCTGGCACCTTGACCGAGTAGTCGGCCTGCACGATGCAGGCTTCAGCCATACCGCCGTCCACGGTGTAGCCAGCGTTCTTCACATCACGGCACAGGGTTTCGTTACCGCTGGTGCAGTACTCGCAGTGGCCACAGCCTTGGTAGAACCAGGCCACACTGGCGCGGTCGCCCGGTTTGAGCGAAGTAACGCCCGGGCCGACTTCCTGAACGACGCCGATGCCTTCGTGACCCAGCACTACGCCGGTCTTGTCACCGAAGTCGCCATTTTTCACGTGCAGGTCGGTGTGGCACACGCCACAGCACTGCATCTTCAGCAACGCTTCGCCGTGCTCGAGCGGGCGCAGGGTTTTCTCCACGACTTCCACGCGACGGCCTGGTGCAACAACAGCAGCTTTCATATGAACCTCCGTGTTTATCCGGTTTGGCTTGCACATCAGCGGCTAAGCATAGCCCCTGTGTGCGGCGGTAAAACTGCCACAGGTCATGGAAGCGTATGAGGGCGACTGGTAAATCGCGCGCAAAGAAAAGCCCGCGGCAAGGAGGCGGCGGGCTGCAAGAACGTACGGAGCAGGGTCAGAATGCCAATGCAGATGTCAGTATTTCGTGAACGGCAGGTGATGAGAGCGTTCAGGCCAGCAATTGATTTGGGCGTGTGCGCCAGCAGGGTCGCACGCATAAAAGAGCCCGCCACAGTGGGCGGGCAAGATGCGCTTGAAGGGAACACGCACAGGTTGCAAGTGGCGGGTTAAGCCTGCATTAAGCGCGGTATATTTGACCCGTCAGCAGCATCAGCCTATACAGGCGTGCCCATCTACCCAGGAGCCCCCATGCGCGACGACGATGACCTGCACGAACCTGAGCACGATCACTTACTCGACCACGAGTTTCTCTATGAGGGCTATGAGCCGGAGGCCGATGCCCAAGGTGCTGAGGATGAACCGGATGCGCAAGCTCCGGATGACCTCGACGCTGACGAGCGCGATCACCCGGCCTGGTTTGATGATTGTGACGACGACTGACTCAACGCCCGTCTACGGAGAACCGCCCAGGGCCGCTGACAGCCAGCGATAACAGGCCGCCCATGATGGCGAGGTTTTTCAGGAACTGGGTCATGTTGGCGCTGCGTGCAGGCTCGATCATCGTCCAGAACGGGTGGCCCAGCAGTGCAGTGCCCAGTACGAACAGCGCGAACAGCAACGCCAGCGGGCGGGTATAGAAGCCTAGGATCAACAGGATGCCAACCGCAAACTCCATGCAGACGGCAATGCCTGCTGCCAGGGTGGGGGCCGGGGCTCCCAGCGAAGCCATGTAGCTGACTGTGCCGTCAAAACCGGTCAGTTTGACCCAGCCGGAAAACACGAAAAGAGTCATGAGCAAAACGCGGGCGAGCAGCAGGACGAGGTCGCGTTGACCTTCAAGCATCGAATAGCGCATGGCGAGCTTCCAGTGGGCAGGGACAAAAACTACTGTAGCAGGTGCGCGAAACATTGCTGCGCCCAGCAAAAAGGCGCCCGTTGGGGCGCCTTTTTAATAGTGAATGGTGCGAGTGGCGGGACTCGAACCCGCAAGGCTCACGCCGACAGATTTTAAGTCTGCTGTGTATACCAATTCCACCACACTCGCACGCTTGAAAGGGTCGCAGTGACCAGCTCGCTTCCTGGCAGAAGGGCTTCGCAATCAAGCGCGCTTTATAACCCATCGTTATAGTTGAGTCAACTCTAGCACCTATGCTCAACACAGGAGCGTTCGGTCAAATGGAGAATTGACAGGCTGTTGTCGATGGCCCACTGTAGCCCGATCACTGGATCCAAACAGTAGGGCCAGGTGTTGCGGGGCCAGGCTTCAGCGCTTGGTATGTCGTCCAGGGCGACGCCCGATTTTTCATTTTGTCCCTCCCGCTGTGCCAGTGGAGTTCTCATGGTTTCAGCCGATTGCCCGGTTACCCCGGTGATACCCGCCTCGCGATATGAACAGTTGGTTCAGTCGGTGGTGGATTACGCCATCTATATGCTCGACCCTGCTGGCCATGTGGTGTCGTGGAACGCCGGCGCCGAGCGCATCAAGGGCTACACCGCCGACGAGGTGGTTGGGCGGCATTTTTCGATCTTCTTCCCCCCGCAGGATTGCGCTGACGGCCGGCCCGAGCAGCTATTGCGCCAGGCGCTGGAAAGCGGACGGGCGCAGGATGAGGGCTGGCGGGTGCGCAAGGACGGTACGCAGTTCTGGGCGCTGGCGGCCCTGGATGTGATCAGGGACGACGAAGGGCAGGTTGTGGGCCTGGCCAAGGTCACCCGGGATGTAACAGACCGTCGCGAGGCTGCGCTGCAGCTCGATAACGTTCGGGCGCAATTGTTCGAGGCGCAGAAGCTCGAAGCGCTCGGCCAGCTGACGGGTGGCCTGGCCCACGACTTCAACAACCTGCTGACCATCATCATCAGCTCTGCGCGCATGGCGCTGACTTCGGACGACCCGGAGCGCCCCAGGCGCATGTTGCAGAACATCCTGGAGGCCGGGCAGCGTGGTACCGACCTGACCCGCCAGTTGCTCAGCTTTGCTCGCCATCGCAAACTCGATGTGGCCAGTATCGACCCCAGCAGCTTGCTGGATGCTACCCGCGGCCTGCTGGAGCATGCGCTGCCTGATGCCATTCGGCTTGAGGTGCAGGTACAACCCGACCTGCCGCTTATTGAGGTGGATGCCGGGCAGTTGCAGATGGTGCTGCTCAACCTGCTGTTCAATGCACGGGACGCCATCGCAGGGCCGGGGCGCATTGGCTTGACGGTTGGGGTGGTGGGCCTGTCGGGGGAAGTGGAGGGCCTGCACGGCCGCTTTGTCTGCTTCCAGGTTCAGGACAGCGGTGAGGGTATCGCGGCGGACGTACTGCCGCGCATCTTCGAGCCTTTTTTCACCACCAAGGCGTTTGGCAAAGGTACTGGGTTGGGCCTTAGCCAGGTTTACGGCTTCGCCAGGCAGAGCGGCGGGGCCATCAGCGTGCACAGCGTGGCCGGGGAGGGCACGTGCATGCAGCTTTATCTGCCAACCTCTCATGGCCATACACACAGCCTTGCGCACAGGTAGCGAGCATGACACACGAACTCAAGCGGCTGGTGACGGGGATCGAAGGGCTTGATGCACTGCTCAGGGGCGGGCTGGTGGCTGGTGCGGCCTACATCGTTCAGGGGCCACCGGGTGCGGGCAAAACCATTCTGGCCAACCAGTTGGCCTGCGGCCATGTGCGCAGCGGCGGGCGGGTGTTGGTAGCCACCTTGCTCAGCGAGTCTCACGAACGGCTGTTCCAGTATTTGGGCACGCTGGATTTCTTTGACCCGGCGCTGGTAGGTGACCAGATGCAGTTCGTCAGTGCGTTCGATACCCTGGAGCAAGAAGGGCTGGACGCGGTGGTGCGGCTGCTGCGTCAGGAGATTGCCCGGCAAAAGGCCACGCTATTGGTTGTGGACGGGGTGCTCAACGCCCGCGCACGTGCCGAAAATGCACTCGACACCAAGAAGTTCGTCTCCGCCCTCCAGGGCCATGCCGCTTTCGCAGGCTGTACGGTGCTTTTGCTCACCAGCGCGCGGATGGAAGAAGGCAGCCCGGAGCACACTATGGTCGACGGCGTGATCGAACTGGGCGAGCAACTGGTGGGTAGCCGCGCAGTGCGCAGCATTCAACTGCGCAAGACGCGTGGCAGCGCTGCGTTGTCCGGGCGCCATGAGTGCCTGATCGATGGCACTGGCATGCGGGTGTTCCCACGGCTAGAGTCGTTGTTCAGCCACCCCAGCCAGCACGGCAGTTGTGCCCCAGGGCGGGTCAGCAGTGGTGTGCCCAGCCTGGATGACATGCTTGATGGCGGCTTGGCAGCAGCCTCTGTGACCCTGCTGATGGGCCCATCCGGCATTGGCAAGACTTCGCTGGGCCTGGCATTTCTCAGTGCCAGCACGAAGCAGGTGCCAGGGTTGCATTTCGGTTTCTACGAACCGCCCGAACGCCTGCGCAACAAGGCGGCCTCGTTAGGCTTCGATTTTCGTTCGATGGAGCAGGAGGGTAGCCTGCAGTTGTGCTGGCAGCCTACTACTGAAGGCCTGCTGGACCAATTGGGCGCACACCTGATCGAGCAGGTGGATGCCATGGGCGCCAAGCGGGTGGTGATCGACAGCCTGGGTGCTTTCAGCCGGCTGGCCATGGAGCCCACCCGCCTCAACGCGTTTTTCCGGGCATTGACCGGCGAGCTCAGGGCGCGCGATGTGAGTGTGATGCTCACGTGGGAGATGCGCGATATTTTCGGGGCAGAAATCAGCGCCCCGGCGCCCGACCTTTCCAGCATTGTCGACAACCTCATGCTGATGCGCTTCGTTGAGCTCGACTCAACCCTGCGGCGCATGCTCTCCATACTCAAGGTACGCGATGGGCAGCACCATACGTCCCCACACGAGCTGATAATAGGCACGCGGGGCATAAGCCTGCACAAGGCCTTCGAAGGGGCCAGCGGCATGCTTTCGGGCACGGCTGTGGCGAACCCCAGCGGATGATGGCCAGCCCATGAAAACCATCCTCATCGTCGATGACGAGTACCTGATCGCCGAGATTCTGGGCTATGCCCTGGAGGATGAAGGGTTTCAGGTGAGAAAGGCCAGCAACGGGGTCAAGGCGCTTGCAGCGTTGAAGGATGCACCGGTGCAGCTGATCATTACCGATTACATGATGCCGCTGCTCAATGGTGAGGAACTGGCCCGTGCTCTGCGCAAGGACCCGGCGTGGCGCACGCTGCCGATCATTCTCATGAGCGGTGCCCAGGCCAACCAGGGTTGCCCTGACTTGTTCGCAGCCGTGTTTGACAAGCCTTTCGACATGGACCGCATGATCGCGACGGTTCGCGACCTGCTGGGCAACTAATCGGCAAGCAGGCGCATCCATGCTGCCTGGCGAGTGCCTTGGACGTTAGTCTTCGTGCTTTTCCGGGGCTGGGCTGCCGGCCTGAATGCGCTTGAAGATCTCTTCGCGGTGAACCTGGACATCTTTGGGTGCATCGATGCCTATCCTCACCTGCATCCCCTTCACGCCCAAAATGGTGACTTTGATGTCATCGTTGATGACGATGCTCTCGCCAACCTTGCGGGTGAGTATCAGCATGTAGTTCTCCTTGGTGATAAAAAAGTCCGCTGAGCCAGTGCCCTGGCGGTGGGAGCGTGTCCCTCTTCCTTCTCATTAAAGACGCTTTCGGCGGCTAGTAATTCCCCTGGGGAGACAAAAACTGTCGCGTGTTCAGGAGGCAGGCGCCGAGGCAAACCCCTGCGGGTCTGTCGGCCAAGGTGCTCGGTGGCAAGAATAGGGGGGTTGCTGGCCAATGGGAAATTTCTTTGCATGATGGTGGGGATAGACGGGGTTAATGCTAAACCCCGAGTACCACCGGACACCTGTAGGAGCGAGCAGAGCTCGCGATGCGCCGCGCAAGCGGCGCCCAACACACCCTCACCCCGCCTGCTGTTCCTCCAACGCCTGCAAGAACAGCAGCAGGGCAACCTCTTCCGGGTCCAGCCCCTTGCGCACCCGGTTTTTGGGCAGCGCAGCCAGGCGGCCGAGTGCGTAATGTTCAAGCACAGCCGGGTGAATATAACAGCGCCGGCAAACGGCCGGCGTATTGCCCAGGCGCGCGGCCACCTCGCGCACGATCGACGCCACCTGGCGCTTGGCCTCGGTTTCCGGCTCCCAGGCAAGCGGTTTGAGCAGGTCAAGGGCCAGGCTGCTGCCTGCCCAGGTGCGGTAGTCCTTGGCCGTAAAGTCGGCGCCGGTGAGCGTTTGCAGAAACTGGTTAACGTCGCTTGAGCCAATGCTGTGCCGTTGGCCCTCTTCATCGAGGTACTGGAACAACGCCTGGCCCGGCAGCTCCATGCAGCGTTTGAGCAGGCTGGCCAAACGCCGGTCGCGCAAGGTGACATCGTGTTCCACACCGCGCTTGCCGCGGAACTGAAAACGAATGGTGCTGCCTTTCACCTCCACGTGGCGGTTGCGCAGGGTGGTCAGGCCGTAGGAGCGGTTGTCGCGCATGTAGCGCTGGTTGCCGATACGGATCAAGGTGTGGTCCAAAAGGCTCACGACCAACGCCATCACCTTTTCCCGGTCCAGCCCCGGGCGGGCCAGGTGGGTTTCCAGTTGTGCCCGCAGTTTTGGCAGCACCTGGGCAAAGGCGAGCATACGCCCGTACTTGTGCTGGTCCCGGGTTTCGCGCCATTGCGCATGGTAGCGGTACTGCTTGCGGCCCCGGGCATCGCGGCCAGTGGCTTGCAGGTGGCCCTGCGGGTCGGCGCATATCCACACATCGGTATACGCGGGCGGTATGACGAGGGCCGCGATGCGCGCGAGTACCTCAGGGTCGCGCACGCGCTCGCCGTCAGCGTCCTGGTAGATGAAGCGGTCCCGCCAGCGGCGGCGGGTCAGGCCAGGCTGGCTGTCGTCTACATAATGCAGGGATGCGGGAAGCGGGCAGTCAAGCATGGGCGGCAGGCCTCGATCAGGTCACTGATCAATGGACATCAGCCGCTTGACCGTTGCTCCATTCAAATGCTCAGCCCAACAGCGCCACCGACTTGATCTGCGCGAACAGCAACTGGCCGGGGTGCAGGCCGAGCTGGTGCGCCGAGTAGCGGGTAATGCGAGCCAGCAGGGCATTGCCTCCGGCGTCCAGGCTGACCAGCACATGCGCCGGGTTGTCGGCAGGGCGGGTTTCGCACACCCGTACCGGCACGCGGTTGAGGATGCTGGACGCACTGTCGGCATCCAGCGCCAGGCTGACGTCCCGGGCCTGCACTTTCACCCTCAGGGTGCTGCCCATCACGTGTGCCGGGTGGGCGAAGCGCAGCAATGGGCCGCTGCTGCCAGGGAGGCGCAGGTCGAGCAGGTCGTACTGTGGGTCATGGCCAACCACCAGCCCTTCGAACACCACGCCTGCGTCTTCGCTCTGGGCCAGCGACAGGTCAAGGCGGGCGAGGGTTTCGCCGATGGGGCCACTGGCAACCGCCTGGCCTTGTTCCAGCAGCACCAGATGGTCTGCCAGGCGCGCCACTTCGTCCTGGGCATGGCTGACATACACCAACGGGATGTCCAGTTCGTCGTGCAGGCGCTCCAGGTATGGCAGGATTTCGCGCTTGCGTGGCCCGTCGAGCGCAGCCAGCGGCTCGTCCATCAGCAGCAGCCTTGGGCTGCTGAGCAGGGCGCGGGCGATACCTACCCGCTGCGCTTCGCCGCCGGACAGGGTCGCCGGCCGGCGCGCCAGCAGGTGGCCTATGCCCAGCAGCGCGCTGGCCTGTTCAAGGCTGACCTTGCGCTGCGCAGGTGCGACGCGACGCCAGCCAAACTCCAGGTTGCCGCGTACGCTAAGGTGTGGGAACAGGCTGGCTTCCTGGAACACATAGCCCACTGGCCGCAGGTGCGGTGCCACGAAATGGCCCCGGGCGCTGTCTTCCCAGACTTCGCCATTCACCTCCACGTATGCGCTGGCAGCGCGTTCAAGGCCAGCAAGGCAGCGCAGGCAACTGGTCTTGCCCGAGCCGGAGTGGCCGAACAACGCGCTGATACCGCGCCCGGGCAGTTGCAGGTTTACGTCCAGGGTAAAGTCGTCGCGTGCCAGTTTCAGGCGCGCCACAATCGCTTGGGTCATGTCAGCTCCAGCCAGCCTTGCCGCGTCGTCCGGCATACAGCAGGAGCAGCACCAGGAAAGAGAACACCAGCATGGCGCCAGCCAGCCAGTGGGCTTGTGCGTAGGCCATGCCTTCGACGTGATCGAAGATCTGCACCGAGACCACGCGCGTCTTGTCAGGGATGTTGCCGCCAATCATCAGCACCACGCCAAACTCCCCCACGGTATGGGCAAAGCCCAGGATGCTGGCGGTGACGAAGCCTGGGCGCGCCAGTGGCAGCACCACATGCACGAATGTGTCCCACGGGCTGGCCCGCAGTGTGGCGGCCACTTCCAGCGGGCGCTGGCCAATGGCGCCGAAGGCATTCTGCAGGGGCTGCACCACGAACGGCATGGAATAGATCACCGAGCCGATGACCAGGCCGCTGAAGCTGAACACCACGCTGCCCAGGCCCAGTGCCGCCGTGGCCTGGCCCAGCCAGCCGTGGGGGCCCAGGGCGATGAGCAGGTAGAAGCCGATGACCGTAGGGGGCAGCACCAGTGGCAACGCCACCACCGCGCCCACGGGCCCGCGCAACCATGACCGCGTGCGGGCCAGCCACCAGGCGATCGGCGTACCAACCACCAGCAGGATCAGGGTGGTCAGGCTGGCCAGTTTCAAGGTCAGCCAGATTGCACCCAGGTCACTGGCATCCAGTGGCATCAGATTTCATAACCGTAGGACTTGATCACCGCAGCGGCCTTGGGGCCCTTGAGGTAGTCGACCAGCGCCTTGGCAGCCGGGTTGTCCTTGCCCTTTTCCAGAATCACCGCGTCCTGGCGGATAGGGTCGTGCATCGACGCCGGAACGATCCAGGCCGAGCCGCTTTGTACCTTGCCGTCCTTGTAGATTTGCGACAGGGCCACGAAGCCCAGTTCGGCATTGCCGGTGGAGACAAACTGGAATGCCTGGGTGATGTTCTGACCTTCCACCAGTTTAGGCTTGGTGGCCTCGGTCAGGTTCAGCTTCGCCAGTACCTGAGTGGCGGCGAGGCCGTAGGGGGCGGTTTTCGGGTTGGCAATGGACAGGTGCTTGAACTGGTTTTTTTGTAGCACCTCGCCTTTTGCGTCGACGTACCCAGGTTGCGCAGACCACAGGGCCAGGGTGCCGATCGCATAGGTGAAGCGCGACCCTGGCACGATGGCTTTTTCTTCTTCGAGCTTGGCCGGGGTGCTGTCGTCAGCCGACAGGAAGACTTCGAACGGCGCGCCGTTCTTGATTTGTGCGTAGAACTGCCCGGTGGCGCCGTAGGCGGCTACCAGCTTGTGGCCGGTGTCTTTTTCGAAGTCCTGGGCAATGGCCTGAATGGGGGCGGTGAAGTTGGCTGCAACTGCAACCTGGACTTCGTCTGCCCAGGCAGCATTGAGGGCGAACAGGCCGGCCAGTGCAGTGACCAGGTGAGACGGGCGAATACGCATCGATACAGCTCCTTGGGGTTATCGTTATAACCTCAACTATATAGCGATAGGCCATGAAGCGGGAAGAGGGTAGATAAAGCGCTGTTTAAACGCCCACCACCGCCAAGGCGCGTGCGGCGATTTCACGCGTCAGCACAGCGGCCGCTTCGTGCCGGCCCAGCCGCAATGCCTGGCCGGCCCAGAGGTTGCTGAAAGCGCTGTCGCCCTGCGGGTCGGTGATTGCCCGCAAGGGCATCAATGCGCCGCCGGCCAACGGGAAGCGGGGCGCCAATGCGCTCATGGGCCCCAGCTCGCGCATGATGCGGTTGTTGATGCCGCGCGCCGGGCGGCCCGTGAACAGGTTGGTCATTGCCGTATCGCTGGCCGGGGCGGTGTCCAGCGCCTGGCGATGCGCTGGCGACACCTTGGCTTCGGGGCTGAACAGGTAGGCAGTGCCGATTTGTACCGCACACGCACCCAGCGCCAGCGCCGCCACCAGGCCGCGGTGGTCGGCAATGCCGCCTGCGGCGATCACCGGCAGGCCGACCGCATCCACCACCTGCGGCACCAGCGCGAAGGTACCGATCTGGGTGGTGATGTCCTCGCTGAGGAACATGCCCCGGTGGCCACCCGCTTCGGCGCCCATGGCAATGATGGCATCGCAACCGTGGCCCTGCAGCCACACGGCCTCTTCAACGGTGGTTGCGCTGGACAGCACCTTGGCACCCGTGGCCTTCACCCTCTGCAGGTGGGCGGCAGAGGGCAGGCCGAAGTGGAAGCTGACCACCTCTGGGCGCACCTGCTCCACCAGCTGGCAGCTCTGCTCGTCAAACGGTGCACGGTTGGACACCGGCGTTGGCGCATCGAAGTCAGCGCCCAGCTCACGGTAGTAAGGTTCGAGCGCCTGCTTCCAGCGTTGACCTGCCGCGGCATCCGGGGCGGGCGGGGTGTGGCAGAAGAAGTTGAGGTTCAACGGGCGGCCCGGGCAGGCTTGGCGAAAAGTGGACACTTCTTGCCGTACCTGCTCGCCAGTGAGCATTGCACACGGCAAAGCCCCCAGCCCGCCTGCCTCAGCCACGGCGATCGCCATGGCCGAACCTGTCGCCCCCGCCATCGGCGCCTGCAAGATGGGCACTTCGATGCCCAGCAAATCGAGGATACGGCGATCGGGCCAACGGCTCATGCAATGCTCCTTGTGGGGCGGGGGGCAGGGGGGCGGCAGCGGTTGTTAGAGGGCCTTGCTGACCTGGATGTCGCTGATCTTGTCGGCGTCCTCGCCATGGATCTTGCGCAAGGCGTCCAGGGCCTGAGCCTGCGAGTCATCCTGCATCAATGCGAAATCCCAGCGGCGCTGGCCGTCGAGTTTGTATTTGATCACGTACTTGATGGTCTGGGTCATGGTGGCCTTAGCTGAGTTTCGACGATGAACGGCGGATGATCTTGATCTTGTGGGTCAGGCTGGGCTTGCGCGTGACCGAGATCGGGCGCGTGGTCACCGTGTCGAGGGTGATGTTCCAGAAGCCGGTGCTGGGCACGGTGATCTTGGCTGGAAACTTGTCGAAATGCCCGCCGTGGTAAGTGTGACGGCCGCCGTTCTTGAAACTGCGGAAGTTGGCGTCGTTCATCAGGCGGATATTGCAGCGCTGGGAACACTCGACGACGACGATGTCGTCCTCGTTGAGGTGCTCGCGCTGGTGTACGAATTTCATGTGGGGCTCCGCAAAGTCTGGTTCTGCAAATGCGCAAGATACCACGATGTGCACGCACGCCGCCGCCCCGCGCAACGGGCGCGGATAAATCTGCCAAAGCAGGGAGCAAATGCGCCCGGGCACGGTCGAACAGGGCTGGTAATGGTTGAGGTGCAACAGATGAAGTGGATGGTGGCAGCGCTGACCCTGGCGTTGGCAGGTTGTGCCAGCGTGTCGGACATTGAACAGTCGCACGAGACGATGGACGTTATCTCGGGCAAGACACCCCGCGAATTCGCCGATTGCGTGAAGGCCGGGCTTGCGGATTCTCGCGGGCCGCTGCTGGAAGAAAAACGGGGTGATGGCCTGCGGCTGATCGTGCCGCAAAAATTCTCGCCAGGCGCTGGCCCGGCCGCGGTGCTGGATATCGGTGAGCGGGGCAGTGGCAATGGCAGCAGCGTGAAGCTGCACGAGCGCCTGAGCAACTTCCCGTTGCGCCCAGGTGACGTGCGCAAGGCAACCACCCAGTGCATTTCAGGAAGTTGATCTAGCGCAACGGGTCGCGCTCCTTTTGCTTATATGTTTTAGGTCTAAGCATATAACAATAGAAAAGGAGATTCGCGATGACACCCTTCAAACGCGCGGTGCTCGGCAGCCTGCTGGCGCTGAGTTGGCCGGCCGCCCAGGCGGCCGATGGCCAGAAGGTATTTACCCAGGGCGGTGCCGACCCCGCCGCACTGGCGTGCATCGCCTGCCATGGTGCAGACGGCGGTGGCATGGCGGCAGCCGGCTTCCCGCGCCTGGCGGGGTTGCCGGCCGCTTACCTGAGCAAGCAATTGCGCGACTGGCGCACCGGTAGCCGCCGTCAGGCGGTGATGGAGCCGGTGGCCAAGGCCTTGACCGAGGATGAAATCAAGGCAGTCAGCACCTACCTGGCCAGCCTTCCTCAAGCACCAGCCGGCCACCTGCGGCGCCAGCAAATTGCCAATGACCCAACCGAACGGCTGGCCCTGTACGGCGACTGGAGCCGCCAGATCCCGGGGTGCGTGCAATGCCACGGGCCGGGTGGCGCAGGGCTCGGCGAGCACTTCCCGCCACTGACCGGCCAGCCTGCCAGTTACCTGGTGGCGCAACTGGACGCATGGCGCGACGGCAGCCGCAGCAATGACCCCAACCAACTGATGGTAGGCGTGGCCAAGGCCATGACCGCTGACGAGATCAAGGCCGTGGCCGAGTTCTTCGCCCGTTCTGCCAGCCAGGAGGTCAACCCATGAAGCTGCTGATACCCGCCACGCTCCTGCTTGCCGCCGCCACCAGCCAGGCCAGCCCCGTCACCATGGAAGACCAGACACAGCTCAACGTGCCCGATGCCCAGCGCGCGCCGCAGTTCGTACCGCCCGCCGAGGGCGAGCTGCCCGACAATGCGTTCGGCAAGATGGTGCGCGACGGGCATGCCCTGTTCGTCGACACCCGCCGCCTGATGCCCGATGCGGTGGGTAATGGCATGAACTGCAGCAACTGCCATCTGGACCAGGGGCGCATGCCCCATTCGGCGCCGCTGTGGGGTGCCTACCCGATGTACCCGGCCTATCGCAAGAAAAACAACAAGGTGAACACCTATGCCGAGCGCATACAGGGCTGCTTCCAGTTCAGCATGAACGGCAGGCCGCCCGCGGCCGACAGCCCGCAGATGACCGCTTTGGCGGTGTACTCGTACTGGCTGTCGACCCAGGCGCCCACGGGGGTGGAACTGGCCGGGCGCGGTTACCCTGAGGTGCCACAACCCACGGGTGGCTACGACTTCGCCCGTGGCCAGCAGGTGTACCAGGCGCAGTGCGCGATTTGCCACGGTGACCAGGGCGAAGGGCAAAAAGTGGCTGGCGAGTACGTGATGCCGCCGCTGTGGGGCAAGGACTCCTACAACTGGGGCGCCGGGATGCACCGCATCAACACCGCAGCGTCGTTCATCAAGTACAACATGCCGCTGGGCAAGCCCGGCAGCCTCACCGACCAGCAGGCCTGGGACGTGGCGGCATGGATCAACCGCCATGAACGGCCCCAGGACCCGCGCCTGGTGCAAGGCTCCATCGAGAAGACCCGTGTGAAGTTCCATGCCAATGACGGGGTCAACCTGTACGGCCAGAAGGTGGACGGTGTACTGATCGGGCAGGGCACCGGAGGGTAACTGATTGAGCAACCGGCCTTGCCGCCGTTAAGGGGCGGGGCCGGTTGTTTCATCGCCAATGGGCGCTGCCGGGCACATGAAAGTTGGGGCCCCCTTTGAACTATCCCGCCCGCGTTCCCTCTATTTTCCCAATGTGTGGCCGCGGGTGGGGCATTGTAAGGTGACCGCCGCCTGATTAGACTGCGCCAATCCACAGGCCCTAGCCTTTTTAAGGACGTTTATGATCAAGAAATGCTTGTTCCCGGCAGCTGGCTACGGCACCCGCTTCCTGCCTGCTACCAAAGCCATGCCCAAGGAAATGCTGCCGGTGGTCAACAAGCCACTGATCCAGTATGGCGTCGAAGAAGCGTTGGATGCAGGGCTTAGCGAAATCTCCATCGTCACCGGCCGTGGCAAGCGCGCCCTGGAAGACCACTTCGACATCAGCTACGAGCTGGAAAACCAGATCAAGGGCACTGACAAGGAGAAGTACCTGGTAGGCATCCGTCGCCTGCTGAACGAGTGCTCGTTCTCCTACACCCGTCAGACCGAAATGAAAGGCCTGGGCCACGCCATCCTCACCGGCCGCCCGCTGATCGGTGACGAGCCGTTCGCCGTGGTACTGGCCGATGACCTGTGCGTGAACCCGGAAGGTGACGGCGTACTGACCCAGATGGTCAAGCTGTACAACCAGTTCCGCTGCTCGATCGTTGCCATCCAGGAAGTCGACCCGCAGGAAACCAACAAGTACGGTGTGATCGCCGGCGACATGATCCGTGACGATATCTTCCGCGTCACCAACATGGTCGAGAAGCCAAGCCCGGAAGACGCCCCGTCCAACCTGGCCATCATTGGCCGTTACATCCTGACCCCGGACATCTTCGACATCATTGCCAATACCGAACCTGGCAAAGGTGGCGAAATCCAGATCACTGACGCGCTGCTGCACCAGGCACGCAACGGTTGTGTGATCGCCTACAAGTTCAAGGGCCAGCGTTTCGACTGCGGCGGCGCCGAAGGCTACATCGACGCCACCAACTTCTGCTTCGAAAACTACTACAAAACCGGCAAGGCCTACTAAGCGGCAAGCTGCAAGCTGCAAGCTACAAGCCGAGCTGCTTTTTCTTGCAGCTTGAGGCTTGAAGCTTGCAGCTTTTTTTTGGGGGGTAAGACGTGGCTTACGATTTTGATCTGTTCGTGATTGGTGCGGGTTCGGGTGGGGTGCGTGCCGCGCGCTTTGCCGCAGGCTTCGGCGCCAAGGTGGCCGTGGCCGAGAGCCGTTACCTGGGCGGCACCTGCGTCAACGTGGGGTGTGTGCCCAAGAAGCTGCTGGTGTACGGCGCGCACGTGGCCGATGAGCTGGAACAGGCAGCCGGTTACGGCTGGTCGCTGGAAGAAGGGCACTTCGACTGGGGCACGCTGATTGCCAACAAGAACCGCGAAATCGAACGCCTCAACGGCATCTACCGCAACCTGCTGGTCAACAGCGGCGTTACCTTGCTGCAGGGTCATGCGCGCATCACCGGCGCCCATGAACTGGAAATAGAGGGCGAGCGTTATACCGCCGAGCATATCCTCATCGCCACCGGTGGCTGGCCGCAAGTGCCGGATATCCCAGGCAAGGACCTGGCGATCACCTCAAACGAAGCCTTTTACCTCAAGGACCTGCCCCGTCGCGTGCTGGTGGTGGGCGGTGGCTACATCGCCGTTGAGTTCGCCGGTATTTTCCAGGGCCTTGGCGCCGCCACCACGCTGCTGTATCGCGGCGACCTGTTCCTGCGTGGCTTCGATGGTTCGGTACGTACCCACCTCAAGGAAGAACTGGAAAAGCGCGGCCTGGACCTGCAGTTCAATGCCGACATCCAGCGCATCGACAAACTCGAAGACGGCAGCCTGAAAGCCACGCTCAAGGATGGCCGCGAGCTGGTGGCCGACTGCGTGTTCTATGCCACCGGCCGGCGCCCCATGCTGGACAACCTGGGCCTGGAAAACACCGGCGTCGAGCTGGATGAGCGCGGCTATGTACGCGTGGACGACCAGTACCAGACCACCGCACCGTCGATCCTGGCCATTGGTGATGTGATCGGGCGCGTACAGCTCACCCCTGTGGCCCTGGCCGAGGGCATGGCCGTGGCGCGGCGCCTGTTCAAACCCGAGCAGTACCGGCCGGTGGATTACCAGAACATCCCCACTGCGGTCTTCAGCCAGCCCCCGATCGGGACGGTCGGGTTGACCGAGGAGCAGGCGCTGGAAGCCGGGCACAAGGTCAACATCTATGAAAGCCGCTTCCGCGCCATGAAGCTGACCCTCACCGATATCCAGGAAAAGACCCTGATGAAGCTGGTGGTGGATGCCCAGACCGACAAGGTGCTGGGTTGCCACATGGTAGGCCCGGACGCGGGGGAGATCATCCAGGGCCTGGGCGTGGCGTTGAAAGCCGGCGCCACCAAGCAGCAGTTCGACGAAACCATCGGTGTGCACCCAACCGCCGCCGAAGAGTTCGTCACCCTGCGCACCATCACCCGCTAACCAAAGCCCCCCACAAAACCCGTAGGAGCGAGCAAAGCTCGCGATTGGGGCCGCCCAGCGGCCCCCCCAACTTCACCAATCGATCTAACCCCCACCCCCTTCATAGCCAAAACCAATCATCAACATCATGTTTGCCAATGAGCCTTTATCGGGACCAGCGGTTAGGATTCTCTCCGTCAACTGATTCCAACCCATGAAGGAGCTACTCATGCCTATCATCAACAGCCAGGTCAAACCGTTCAACGCTACTGCCTACCACAAGGGCGAATTCGTCCAGGTCAGCGAAGCCGACCTGAAAGGCAAGTGGTCCGTGGTGTTCTTCTACCCGGCCGACTTCACCTTCGTCTGCCCGACCGAACTGGGTGACCTTGCTGACAACTACGCCGAGTTCCAGAAGCTGGGCGTGGAGATCTACGGTGTGTCCACCGACACCCACTTCACCCACAAAGCCTGGCACGACACCTCGGACACCATCGGCAAGATCCAGTACCCGCTGATCGGTGACCCGACCCACGTCATCTCCCGCAACTTCGACGTGCTGATCGAAGAAGCCGGCCTGGCAGACCGTGGTACCTTCGTGATCAACCCAGAAGGCCAGATCAAGATCGTCGAGCTGAACGACGGTGGTGTTGGCCGTGATGCCGCTGAGCTGCTGCGCAAGGTCAAGGCTGCACAATACGTAGCTGCCCACCCAGGCGAAGTGTGCCCAGCCAAGTGGAAAGAAGGCGAAGCCACCCTGGCACCGTCGCTGGACCTGGTCGGCAAGATCTAAGGCCATGTGGCAACCGCGGGCGGTGTGCAGCCGCCAGAGCTGAATGCAGCACCGCCCCGTCAAACGCCCGGGCGACCTCGCCTGGGCGTTTTTGTATCCGAGTTTTGTAAAAGGAATCGCCCGTATGTTGGACGCCACGCTTAAATCGCAACTGAAAACCTACCTGGAGCGGGTCACCCAGCCGATCGAGATTGTTGCCTCCCTCGACGACGGCGCGAAGTCCCGCGAATTGCATGACCTGCTGGTGGAAATCGCCAGCCTGTCCAACCTGATTACCTTGCGCGCCGACGGCGACGACGTGCGCCGGCCTTCGTTCTCGCTGAACCGCCCCAACGGCGAGATCAGCCTGCGCTTTGCCGGCATCCCCATGGGCCACGAATTCACCTCGCTGGTGCTGGCGTTGCTGCAAGTGGGTGGCCACCCGTCCAAGGCCAGTGCTGAGGTGATCGAACAGATCCAGGCGCTGGAAGGCGAGTTCACCTTCGAAACCTACTTCTCGCTGTCCTGCCAGAACTGCCCGGACGTGGTCCAGGCGCTGAACCTGATGGCCGTGCTCAACCCCAACGTGCGGCATGTGGCCATCGACGGTGCGCTGTTCCAGGCCGAAGTGGATGCACGCCAGATCATGGCGGTGCCCAGCGTTTACCTCAACGGTGAAGTGTTCGGCCAGGGCCGTATGGGCCTGGAGGAAATCCTCGGCAAGATCGACACCGGTGCAGGTGCCCGCCAGGCCGAGAAGATCAACGCCAAGCAAGCGTTCGATGTACTGGTGGTGGGCGGTGGCCCGGCCGGCGCCTCGGCCGCTATCTACGCCGCACGCAAAGGTATTCGTACCGGTGTGGCTGCCGAGCGTTTCGGTGGCCAAGTGCTCGACACCCTGGCGATCGAGAACTTTGTTTCGGTGCAGGAAACCGAAGGCCCGAAACTGGCCACCGCGCTGGAAGAGCACGTCAAGCAATACGACGTCGACATCATGAACCTGCAACGGGGCGAAGCGCTGATCCCCGCTACCGACGGCGGCCTGCACGAAGTGCGGCTGGCAGGGGGAGCATCGCTGAAGGCCAAGACCGTGATCCTGGCCACCGGTGCCCGCTGGCGCGAAATGAACGTGCCGGGCGAGCAGCAATACCGCGCCCGTGGCGTGGCCTACTGCCCGCACTGCGATGGCCCGCTGTTCAAGGGCAAGCGGGTGGCGGTGATTGGCGGCGGCAACTCGGGGGTGGAGGCAGCCATCGACCTGGCCGGTATCGTGGCCCAGGTAACGCTGATCGAATTCGACAGCCAACTGCGTGCCGATGCCGTGCTGCAGCGCAAACTGCACAGCCTGCCTAACGTGAAGGTGATTACCAGCGCGCTGACCACCGAGGTGCTGGGCGATGGTGAGAAAGTAACCGGCCTGCGCTACAAGGACCGCGTCACCGATGCGCAGCACGAACTGGCACTGGAAGGCATCTTCGTGCAGATCGGCCTGCTGCCCAACACCGACTGGCTCAAGGGTACCGTCGAGCTGTCGCCCCGCGGCGAGATCATCGTCGATGCCAAAGGGCAGACCAGCATCCCTGGCGTGTTTGCCGCCGGTGACGTGACCACCGTGCCGTACAAGCAGATCGTGATCGCCGTGGGCGAGGGCGCCAAGGCCTCGCTGGCCGCCTTCGACCACCTGATCCGCACCTCCGCGCCGGCTTGACTCAGGCCCGCCCCCGTAAGCGGGGGCGGGTTTGCCGGTTTGGGGCCTTGAAGCCTGAGGGTGTCTATGCTTAGCAGCAAACACCCTCAGGACACCGCACCATGACCCTGATCAGCCGCGAACCGTGGTGGCTCGTGCCGCCCAAGCCCGGGCAGCAAGAGCAGGACCTGCACTGGGGCTACCTGGAAATCTACGCCGACGGCCGCACCGTGTTCGTCGACCAGCGCCCCAGTGATCGCGAACTGGCCGAGCGCAAAAGCTGCCGCAACTTCCCCGAACCTGAACAGTGAATGGCCTAGCCTTCCAGCTCGGCCAGCCGTGCCTCCAGTGCTGCAATGCGCGCTTCCAGGGCGTCGATTCGCTCCTCCGAGGCAGTGGCGCCGCTGCTGCGCGTGCCGCCTTCCTGCTGACGTGCTGCCAGAATTGCATCGGTTTCTGCCGGGTCACCCAGCGCGTGGGTGTAGCGGTCCTCACGTTGGCCCGCCTGCCGCGGCAGGTGCAGGGCCAGGCCACGGGACACCAGGCGCTCGAGCTGGTGCTGCACCTGTTCGGTGTCGTCGAATTCATGCAGGCGGTTGCTGCGGCTCAGCAGTTCGCTCAGGGTTTGCGGCCCACGCAGGAACATCAGGCCCAACAGCACCCGTTGCGCGGGCACCAGCTCCAGCGCCTTGTCTACCCGCTGCTCCCAACGGTCCGCACGGCTGCCCATCTGCAGGCGCGCCATGTCCTGCCCCTCCAGGCTGCGCAGGGCCTGGCCGACCTGGCCTTGGGTCAGGTTCATCACCGGTTCACGGCTGGTCTTCTGGTTGCAGGCCAGCAGCAGCGCGTTGAGCGTGAGCGGGTAGCTTTCGGGGCTGGTGGCCTGTTTTTCGATCAGCGCGCCCAGCACCCGGATCTCGATGCTGTTGAAGCGGCCTTCGCCTGCGCTTTCGTGGTCGGACATGGCCGTGCCTCATCTGTAGGAAAAGGCCACTAGCGTAGGTAAAGCGCGCATGGGCCGCAAGGCGGCCCGGTGTTTCAGGCGCTGCGCCGTGCTTCGCCCTGGCACGCGGCGGCGGTGAACAGCACGTCGGTTGAGGAGTTGAGCGCGGTTTCGGCCGAATCCTGCAGCACGCCGATGATGAAGCCAACGGCCACCACCTGCATGGCGATTTCGCTGGGGATGCCGAACAGGCTGCAGGCCAGCGGGATCAGCAGCAGCGAGCCACCGGCCACGCCTGAAGCGCCACAGGCGCAGACGGCGGCCACCACGCTCAGCAGTATGGCCGTGGGCACGTCCAGGGCAATGCCCAGCGTATGCACGGCCGCCAGCGTGAGCACGGTGATGGTGATCGCGGCGCCAGCCATGTTGATGGTCGCCCCCAGCGGGATGGAAACCGAGTAGGTGTCTTCATGCAGGCCCAGCCGCTCGGCCAAGGCCAGGTTGACCGGGATGTTGGCTGCCGAACTGCGGGTGAAGAACGCCGTGATACCGCTTTCACGCAGGCACAACAGGGTGAGCGGGTACGGGTTGCTGCGGGTTTTCCAGAACACGATCAGCGGGTTCATCACCAGGGCAACAAACAGCATGCAGCCGATCAACACGGCCAGCAGGTGCAGGTAACCGAGCAGGGCGTCGAGGCCCGACTGGGCCAGGGTGGAAGTGACCAGCCCGAAAATGCCCAGTGGCGCGAAGCGGATGACCATGCGCACGATCAAGGTTACGCCGTTGGACAGGTCATCCACCACGGTGCGGGTGGTGTCGCTGGCATGGCGCAAGGCAATGCCCAGGCCGATGGCCCAGGTAAGCACGCCGATGAAGTTGGCGTTCACCAAGGCACTGACGGGGTTGTCGACGGCACTGAGCAGCAGGTTTTGCAGCACCTCGGTGATGCCGCCGGGGGCGCTCAGCGTGGCCTCGCTGGTGTTCAGCACCAGATGCGACGGGAACACCATGCTGGCCAGCACGGCCACCACGGCTGCGCCGAAGGTACTGAGCAAGTACAGCCACAAAATCGGGCGAATATGGGTTTGCTGGCCGTGCCGGTGGTTGGCGATAGAGGCCATCACCAGCACGAACACCAGCACCGGTGCCACCGCCTTGAGCGCGGTGACGAACACCTTGCCCAGAAATGCCAGGTCGCGCGCGACGTTGGGCGCCAGCAGGGCCAGCGCGATGCCGGCCAGCAGGCCGATGACGATCTGCGTCACCAGGCTGGTGCGGTTGATAAGGCGAACAAACGGCGTCATGTGCAGCAAAGTCCTGAAACGTCAAAAGGGCGGGACTTTACCACACCCTCCCACTGGCAGCGCCGTGCTGGCTACCAGTTGAACAGCTCCCGCCGCGCCCCCTCGGTAATCGCCACGATGCCCGGGTGCTTGACCTTGCGCTCCACCGAAATGGCGTAGAAGGATTCGTTCACCGCCTCGGTCTGGCCGATCAGTTGCACGCCGTACTGGCGGCACACCTCGTCGGTGATCACACTGGGTGCCACGAAGATGCCGCTGCCTGATTGGCCAAACGCCTGCATCAAGGCGCTATCGTCGAACTCGCCGACGATGCGCGGCTGGATTTGCTGTTCGCCCAACCAGCGCAGCAGGCGGCTGCGCACCACGGTTTCCTGCCCAGGTATCAGCAGCGGTGCATCCTGCAGGCAGGCAGGGAAGGGGCCGGCATGCCGCTGGGCCAGCGCCGGCGTGGCGAAGAAGCTCAGGCCGCATTCGCCCAGCTTCTGGCTATAGCCTTTGATGTCCAGGTGGTTGGGCATGGGGCTGTCGCTGATGACCAGGTCCAGGCGCTGGATAGCCAGGTCCGCCAGCAGCCGTTC
The DNA here is from genome assembly GCF_016648095.1 of Pseudomonas sp. S32. Lineage (NCBI taxonomy): Bacteria > Pseudomonadati > Pseudomonadota > Gammaproteobacteria > Pseudomonadales > Pseudomonadaceae > Pseudomonas > Pseudomonas sp. S32. Next base: position 110,538 of record NZ_JACVVF010000003.1, on the reverse strand, counting down.
CAGTTTGTCTTCACGGCAGTTGATGCGCAGCACGCCGTCCAGCTCCATGGTCGGTGCCAGCAGGCGGTAGACGATGGGTTTGGGCACCACGTCGGCCACACCTACCCGGAACAGAATCTGCTCCTGCGGCCCTGCGCGCAGCATCGCTTCCAGCTCGCTGCCCAGCTGGAACATCTGCTCTGCGTAGGCCAGGGCCTGGCGCCCGGTTTCGGTCAGCTCCAACTGCCGGCCCACGCGCTGGAACAACTCCAGGCCGTAGGCCTGCTCGAACAGGCTGATCTGGCCGCTTATGGTCTGTGGGGTGAGGTTCAACTGCTCGCTGGCGCGCACGATGCTGCCGGTCTTGGCAACCACCCAGAAGTAGTGCAGCTGGCGATAGTTGAGCATCAGCAACCTCCCGATTCGTTAAAACCGAAGTATACCCTGCAAAAATACGAATTTTACTGATGTATTGGCTTGTCTAGAATTCCGAGCTATCAGGCGCCCTGTGCGCCTTGGCGGTTATACACACGCGAGGCCCCTATGCTCTATCTGAAATCCATCGGTACACCGCTGGTCATGGCACTGGCCCTGCTGAGCCTGGCCGGTTGTGACCAGGCCGAAAAGTCTGCCCAGCAGATGCTGGACCAGGCTGCCCAATCGGCCAAGCAGGCCATCGAAGACACCAACCAGGCCGCACAGCAGGCGCTGAGCGAGGCACTGGGCACCGAAGGCCGCAAGCCCGAGGCCCCGGAGCCAAAACCCGAAACCCAGGACATTTGACCCCTAACCCCGCAGCAGGATGTGAACAATGGAATATTTGCTGGAACTTGCCGCTAGCCCCACAGCCTGGGTGGCCCTCGCCACGCTGGTGGCCATGGAAGTGGTACTGGGTATCGACAACCTGATCTTCATCTCCATCCTTACCAACAAGCTGCCCGTGGCCTACCGCTCCAAGGCGCGGCGCATTGGTATCAGCATGGCGCTGATAATGCGTTTGGCGCTGCTCAGCACTGTCGCCTGGATCGTGCAGCTCACCGACCCGGTGTTCGAGGTGTTCGGTAACGCGTTCTCGTGGAAGGATGTGATTCTGATTGCCGGTGGCCTGTTCCTGCTGTGGAAAGCCACCCGGGAGATTCACGAAAACGTCGACCCGCGCGGTGCCAAGCAGGAATCCAAGGTGGGTTCAACGGTGACCCTGGGCTTTGCGGCGGCGATCTTCCAGATCCTGCTGCTGGACATCGTGTTCTCGGTCGACAGCATCATCACTGCAGTGGGCATGACCGAACACCTGCCGATCATGATCATCGCCGTGATCACTGCGGTGATCGTGATGATGGTGGCGGCCGACCCGCTGGCCAACTTCATCAATGACAACCCCACGGTGGTGATGTTGGCCCTGGGCTTCCTGATCATGATCGGCATGACGCTGATCGCCGAAGGTTTCGGTGCCCATGTGCCGAAGGGCTATGTGTATGCCGCCATGGCGTTCTCGACGGTGATCGAGATGCTGAACATCTTTGCAAGGCGGGCGAGGATGAAGCGCGAAGCGTCCGAAGGCTGACCCGCGCAGGCAGGGCGCCCCAAACGCCGGTGTTCCGGCGCTTGGGGCCTTGGTGTTAACCAGTCAGTGAGCGCCGGCAGGGCGCCGGGCGGGTACCACAGGCCGGGGCTTGGCGGCGGCCTTGGGTTGCACGTGAGGGTGGGCGTGGCGACGGGCGATGCGCAGTACACCCCACAGCATGGCAGCTGCCACGCTCAGCCACATGCACACCAACATGATGATTGCCAGGGTCATGCTCATATCTGTGCCTCCATCTCTACGGCGAGCGCTTTGAACGCCAGCGTTTGCCTTCCAGACACTTGTTTAGTCTAGCCCGGCCTGTGTGACGTTCCATCGAATAACGCCCGATGGCTGCGTGAGATTATTTTCATGTGCCTGTCGGGCTGTACCGCCGCCGCTGTCCGACCTATGATCGCCAGCAGAGCCGGGCGCTGTCTGCCCGACGTTGGTACAAGCGAGTGTCCATGCCGCACCTTTCTTCCAAGCCGCTCATTGCCGCTTCACGCGGGCTGTTGTTGGCCTGCATGGTGGCCGCCACCCTGGCAGGCTGTGCCAGCGCCCCCTCTGAAAGCCTCAAGGCCCTGCCGCAGCGTGTGGAAATCAGCAGCGTGCCGTTCTACCGGGGTAACGCCAACCACAGCGGGGCAATGGCCCTGGCCGCCATGCTGTCGCAACAGGGTGCCCCGATCACCCCGGGGCTGCTGGATGCGCCGCTCAACCTGCCCGAGGGCGCCGACGCGCTGGGCACGGGCATACCGCGTGTGGCGCGGGATTACGGCATGGTGGTCTACCCCTTGGACAAACGGCTGGATGCCCTGCTGGCCCAGGTGGCCGCGGGCTACCCGGTGCTGGTGCGTTACCAGGACGGTTCGGCGTGGTGGAGCGAGCCGCGCTACGCAGTGCTGATCGGCTACGACCGCTACAAGCAGCGGGTGCTGCTGCGCTCAGGCATGCAGCGGCGCCAGCTGATGGCGTTCGATGACTTTGCCGCAGCGTGGGCAAAGGAAGGGAGCTGGGCCCTGCTGGTGCAGCCGCCCAGGCAGCTGCCTGCGCAGGTAGACCGCCAGCGCTGGTTGCAGGCAGCGGATGAGCTGGCCAAAGCAGGCCAGGAACTGGCGGCCAGGCAGGCCGTGGATACCTTGAAGTAGGTTGCGCTTGAGGGTCGAAGGGCTGCCAGGCAGCCCTTGAACGCAAAAGGCCGTTAGAAGCCCAGGCGGTCGCGCAGGCTGTAGTACCAGGCGCCCATGGCGCTGAACGGCACTCGCAGCAGCTGGCCACCCGGGAACGGGTAGTGCGGCAGGCCGGCGAAGGCGTCAAAACGCTCAGCCTGGCCGCGCATGGCCTCGGCCAGCACCTTGCCTGCCAGGTGCGTGTAGGTCACGCCGTGGCCCGAGCAACCTTGCGAATAGTAGATGTTGTCGCCGATGCGGCCGACCTGTGGCAAGCGCGACAGGGTCAGCAGGAAGTTGCCGGTCCAGGCGTAGTCGATTTTTACGTTCTTCAGTTGCGGGAACGCCTTGAGCATTTTCGGGCGAATGATCGCTTCGATGTTGGCCGGGTCACGGGCACCGTACACCACGCCGCCGCCGAAAATCAGGCGCTTGTCGCCGGTGAGGCGGTAGTAGTCCAGCAGGTAGTTGCAGTCTTCGACGCAGTAATCCTGCGGCAACAGCGTGCGTGCCAGCTCGTCGCCCAGGGGCTCGGTGGTGATCACCTGGGTGCCGCAGGGCATGGACTTGCTGGCGAGCTCCGGCACCAGGTTGCCCAGGTAGGCGTTGCCGGCCACGATGATGAACTTGGCGCGCACCTTGCCCTGAGGCGTGTGCACCACCGGGTTGGCTCCGCGCTCGATGCGCACGGCCGGGGTTTGCTCGTAGATCATCCCGCCCAGGGACTCAACGGCTGCCGCTTCGCCCAACGCCAGGTTCAGCGGGTGAATGTGGCCGCCGCTCATGTCCAGCATGCCGCCTACATAATTGTCACAGGCAACCACTTCGCGAATGCGCTTCTGGTCCATCAGTTCCAGTTGGGTGTGGCCGTAGCGTTCCCACAGGCGCTTTTGCGATTCCAGGTGGCCCATCTGCTTGCTGGTGAGGGCCGCGAAGACGCCGCCGTCCTTCAGGTCGCACTGGATGTTGTACTTGGCCACGCGCTCGCGGATGATGCGGCCGCCCTCAAAGGCCATCTGGCCCAGCAGCTGGGCTTCGCGGGCGCCCACGGTGCGTTCGATAACGTCGATGTCGCGGCTGTAGCTGTTGACGATCTGGCCGCCGTTGCGGCCCGATGCACCGAAGCCCACCTTGGCGGCTTCGACGATGCTCACCTTGAAGCCGTTTTCCAGCAGGAACAGGGCGCTGGACAGGCCGGTGTAGCCGGCACCGATGATGCATACATCGGTTTCCACCTCACCCTGCAGCGCCGGACGTGGCGGCACCGGGTTGGCCGAGGCGGCGTAGTAGGACTGGGGGTAGGGGGTGTTAGCCATGCTGCGAAACCTCGTGTTTTATATTTTTAACGAATGTACCGATGCTATCAATAATAATAAACACCCGCTAGTCATCCGTTGAAAATCCCAAACCCCGCGGATTACCCGTCACAGGGAATAAAGGGTTTGCAATTCAGTAGGTTAGCGCGAAAAAAAATGTTGACAGGGGTTTTGGAATGCGTAGAATGCGCACCACACGACAGGCACATAGCTCAGTTGGTTAGAGCACCACCTTGACATGGTGGGGGTCGTTGGTTCGAGTCCAATTGTGCCTACCAAATCCGAAAGGGGCGATCAGCAATGATCGCCCTTTTTGCATGTGCGCCTGACGCAGCGTGTAACGTTTGGTCGCGCTTCGGCCCGGTCCCGGGCATGGTAGACTCCGCCCCTTCGAATCTGGAGGTACACGCGTGCGCAAACTGGCTGTGGTAATGGCGGTGCTCGCCCTGGCGGGCTGTGACAACGAGGTCGAGGGCGTGCACAAGCAGGTGGCAGAACACCTGCAAAACCCCAAGACGGCCAAGTTCGGCAACGTGCGCATCGACACCCAGGGCACTATCTGCGGCCAGGTGCGCGGTAAGGACGATGCCGGGCAATACCAGGCCTACCGCAGCTATGTGGCCATCAAGCGTGACGGGCAGTACGACATCATCGTCGATGATACCGGCAGCAACCTGCGCATCCGCGAACTGTGTGGCGGTGCCGACCTGCAGCGCCGCGCCGAGGCGCTGGCCGACCAGCCTGCGCCCGAGGGGTGGGATGTAGAGGTGATTCAGGGGGCCAACATGGGTGCGCTCAGCGACATGACCGCCCGCCTGATCGAGAAGGGCATCCCGTCATCCGTGGAGTACCGCAACGGTAAGCCTGTGGTGCTGATGGGGCCGTTCCCCAGCCGTGAAGAAGCTCAGGCCCGGCGCGATGAGGTCATGGCCAAGCTGGGTACCGACTCCATCGTCATCCAGCACGGCGCCGCCCGTTAAGGGCAGCGCCAGCCACTATCGGCTGGCGCTGTACGGCCCTTCGGTGCAGGCCTTCAGGTCAACCGCCCCGACAAAGTCATTGCCCCGCCCCATCAGGCACGCTACCCGCTGGTTGCGCTGGTATTCCCAGGGTTGCGGCGGGTAGGTCTTGTTCCACGCCTCGAACAGCTGCCTGTCCTGCCGCGACAGGCGCAGGTTGTACTGCTTGCTCATGTAGAAGTAGGTGCGCGCGATCATGCCGCGGATCGACGGCCGTGGCATGACCTTTTTCGCCTTGAAGTCCACCTGGGTCAGGCACCGGCCATATTGCCCGCTTTGCTCGGGCAGCCAGCCGAAGCTGAAGTTGCTGCGGTCGCCGTTCACCTCGCCAATGCTGGGCACCAGGTTGTGCAGGTCGGCTTCAGCCCGCTTGTAGGCGTCATCATGCTGCGAGCAGGCCTTGCGCCCACCCGTTTGCCAGCACTGGCGCTGATGGCCGATCTGCCACGCCGGCACAATGTGTTCCCATTCAATGCGTGATGCGCGCTGGGCATTTTTGCGCGGGGTGTAGCCGCACGAGGCCATGTTTACCTGGTTGCCTTTGTACTTGCACCCGCAGTAGAACTCGGTGGACTGCGGGGCGTACAGCGTCCATGCCACTTTCTTGGCTTCCTGGAAGGTGCGTGGCGCGTCCGCTTGAGCCAGCGGCGCGAGGGCTGCCAGGCAGGTGGCAGCGATAAGCAAGGCTCTCATGCGCGGTCAGTCTTCCTTGGGCACGGTCCAGAAAATCTGCACGCCGCCATCGTCGCGGTAGGCGAGGGTGACGTTGTCGTTCTCGGCAATTTCTGCCAGCAAGGTGTCCCAGTCCTCCGGGGTTTCCTGTTCCAGCCGAAAGATCAACGCGGCCCGGCTGCGTTGAGCCAGGGGGTTGTTGATGATCTTCTGGATACGCATACCCAATTGTTGGTAGCTGGTCGGGGTGGCAGAGGCGGTGCTGGACACAGGCATTTCCTTGTTTTGCTGTATGCACATACAGTATTTGAGTGTAAGGAATTTCGCAACACCTTGAAGGGCGAGTTCCACACGCCGCGGCCACAGTGTTCGCGCTTGCTGCCAGGGTCTGCTGTAATGGCGGCACTCTCTGGAAATGACTCATGTATCGAATGGTTCTACGTTTCAAATCGCCCACACGCCTGGCACTGGTCTTGGTCGGTGGCTTCGGCACCTGTGCCGAAGCGCTGGCCGACGCGCCCGGCGCCATCGTCATCGACCCGATGGTGGTGACCGGGGCCTACACGCCCACCAGCACGTTCGACCTGCCGTTTTCCGTCGACACGGTGGACCTGTCCAACGGCACGGATGGCCAGTTGGGTGTGAACCTGTCAGAGGTGCTGACCAAGGTGCCAGGGCTGGTGGTGCAGAACCGTCAGAACTACGCCCAGGACCTGCAGGTATCCTCCCGTGGTTATGGCGCCCGTTCAGCGTTCGGGGTAAGGGGCATCAAGCTGCTGAGCGATGGCATCCCCGCCAGCACGCCGGACGGCCAGGGCCAGGCGGCCACGTTGAACCTGGACGTGGCCGACCGCATCGAGGTGCTGCGCGGCCCGGCCGCCACGCTGTACGGCAGCAATGCCGGTGGCGTGATTCAGATGTTCAGCCGGGATGGTCAGGGGCCAGCCCGTGTGGGGGCGCAAACGACGGTTGGCAGCGATGGGTTCAGCAAGCATCACCTGTCTGCAGAAGGCGGCAACGCTATCGGCGGCTTTGTGCTGGATGCCTCGCGCATGGACACCGATGGCTACCGCGACCACAGTGCTGTGCGCCGTGACCAGACCTTTGCCAAGGTGCACGTGAAGCCGGACGAAGATTCACGCCTGGCATTCATCTACAGCAGCCTGGAGCAGAACAACACCCAGGACCCGCTGGGCCAGGTGTGGTCGGCCTACAAGCATGACCCCCGTTCCACGGCAGCGGCGGCCGAGACCTACAACACCCGCAAAAGCATCGACCACCAGCAACTGGGCATGAACTACGAGCGCTACTTCGGTGAGGCCACCCTGCAGTTCAACCTGTATGCCGGCCGGCGCAGCGTGGTGCAGTACCTGTCCATCCCAAGGCAGGTGGCGTCCAACAGCCAGCGCGGTGGCGGGGTGGTGGACTTCGACCGCGAGTTCCACGGCGGCACCTTGCGCTGGGTACAGCCGGTGGCAAGCGTGCCGGGCAATTTCACCTTCACCGTGGGCGCAGACTACGACCAGAGCACCGACGACCGCCGTGGCTTCCAGAACTTCCGTGGCAGCCAGCTGGGCGTCAAAGGCGAATTGCGCCGCGACGAAAAGGACACGGCAACCAGCCTGGACCCCTATGCCCAGGCGCACTGGGAAATCGGCAACTGGACCAGCGAGCTGGGCGTGCGCTACAGCACCATGAAGATGCAGGTGGACGACCACTACCTGGCCAACGGCGATGCCAGCGGCAGCAAGCGCTACCAGAAAGCCAACCCGTCGTTGTCGGTAATGTACGCCTTCACGCCCGACCTGCGCGGCTACGTGAGTGTCGGCAAAGGCTTCGAAACCCCCACCCAGGCAGAGATGGCCTACGCGCCAGGCACCCAGGAACGCTTCAATTTCGGCCTGAGCCCGGCTACCAGCACCCAGTACGAAGTAGGCGCCAAGTACCGCATGGGCGAGCGCACCCGCCTGAATGTGGCGGCGTACGAGATACGCACCGACGATGAAATCATCGTCGCCGAAGCCACCGACGGCCGCACCAGCTACCGCAATGCCGGCCGCACCCTGCGCCGTGGCATCGAAGCCAGCCTGCACAGCGACCTGAGTGACCACTGGCAGACCACCTGGGTGTACACGCGCACCGATGCCCGGTATGCCGATGACTTCAGCCAGGGTGGCAAGGTGATCGACAGCGGCAACCGCCTGCCGGGCGTGCCCCGGGACAACCTGTATGCCGAACTGGTGTGGAAGCCCGCACAGTGGGTGAGCATGGGCGTTGAAGGCCAGTACCGTAGCCAGGTGTACGTGGAAGACAGCAATACCGCCAAGGCAGCCCCCGCCTATGCGGTGTTCAACTGGCGCACCCGCTTCGAGCAGCACGCCGGGCCCTGGACATTCCACCAGCTGGTGCGCCTGGACAACCTGTTCGACCGCCAGTACGTGGGCTCCGTGATCGTGGGCGACAGCAACAGCCGCTACTACGAAGCCGCGCCCGGGCGCGCGTGGTATGCCGGCGCCGGGCTGGAGTATCAGTTCAGGTAGCGAGTGGCCTCAGAACGGCACGGCAACTGTCAGCTGGCTGTACACGTTGGTGCCGTTGCCCCCAACCTGGTTGCCACCATTGCTTTCATCCTTGCGCGGCTGGTACAGGCCCACCAGCGGGCTGATGATCAGGTGCTGGTTCACGGCCCATTCCACGTACAGGTCCAGCTCACGGGCGTCGAGGTTCAGGCGGTTGCGCGTGCTGACAGTGTTGAAGTCGAAGTACAGCGCACCGACCGTGACGTTTTCCAGCGGGGTGGCCTTCAGCCCCACGTGGTGGATGCCGGTGTTGCTGTTGAACGGCCCGGCGTAGTTGGCAGCAACCTCACCCTGGAACCAGGTGCCGTAACCGCTCGACAGGCCGCTGAACAGCGAGTCCCAGCCTGCCGAATAGCGTGTGTAGCGGTAGGTGAGCTGCGGCGCCCAAGGCGCGTCGGCAAAGGTGTAGGCGGCCTGCAGGTACCAGGCTTTTTCCGGGCCGTTGTCTTTGTCCTGCCAGGCGTATTCGAAGCCGAAACTGGCGTTTTCGATGCCGGCGCTGCCTTCGCCGCGCACGCTGTAGACGTTCATGCCTTCGCGGGCTTTTTGGAACTCGCTGGCCCACTGGTCGGCCACATCGATGCCGTGAATCCAGGTGAGCCCCACGGTGCCCAGTTCGTTGGTGTAGTCCAGGGTGCCGGCGCCCAGTTCGGTTTCGGCCTGGGCACGGTTATCGGACTTCAGCCACACCACGCTGCCATGCAGGCCGTCCTTGCCGCCCAGGCGCAGCACGGCGGTGCGGTCAAAGGCGTGGCGTGCGGCCAGGTAAAAGGCGCCGCCACGGTTCAGGGCGCCATCGGCTGGGCCCTTGCCCAGGTTGGGGCCGTCGTCGTTGATCAGAAAACCGCTGCCCAGGCGCACCACCTGGCGGCCGGCGGAAACGTCCACGCCGTCCTTGCCCAGCACCGGGAACAGGTCGCCGGAGCGCCAGCCCAGGTAGGCTTCTTCGGTTTTGGTGGTGCGTTCGGTGCCTAGGGTGTTGCCGGCCGCATCACCGTCGCCCCAGGTACCCGAGCTTACCCAGTTCAACGCGCCGTACAAGGTGCCATTGCCTGCCAGGCCCTGGTCGCCGCTGATGCCGTACTTGATGAAACCTTCGCGCCAGGTAGAGCCGCCGGTGGTGCCGTCATAGTTCTTGCGGCTGTTGAACATGCCCCACACGGCCAGCATGTCGGCGTTGAGGTGGGTGTCGTCATCGGCGTACAGCTCGTAGGCGGCGGCCGCCTGGCTGGCCAGCAAACCTGCCAGGGCCAGGCTGCACAGCGATTGCGGTTTGACCATTTGCACATCCCTCTTGTTTTTGGCTGCCTGTACGGCGCGCTTGTTATACGGGAACCGCTCGCATCTGGCGAGCGGCCATCGCAGTTGGCAGCGATGGCGTATTAGGGCGTGTTTGGGGGAGGGGTGTCTTGTGTGAGGCTGCCAGGGTGTTTGTATACGCTGGCCATAGGCGGGGAAGTTGGGGCCGCCTTGCGGCCCCCGGGCATTAGTACTCCCAGAAGATGCGCTGCAATTCCTTGCTGTCCTGGGTCTTGGTCATGGCCACCATCGCCAGAATGCGCGCCTTTTGCGGGTTCAGGTCATGCGCCACCACCCAGTCGTTCTTGTCATCCGGCTGCTCGGCATTGCGCAGCACGAAACCACCCTGGTTGACGTGGGACGAACGAATGATCTGCACGCCGTTCTTGCGCAGCTCCTGCAGCGCCGGCACCACCCGCGACGACACCGAACCGTTGCCAGTACCTGCATGGATCAGCGCCTTGGCACCGTTTTGCGCCAGCGCCTTGTACGCCGTGTCGGTCACGTTACCGTAGCCATAGGCGATGTCCACCTGGGGCAGGCTGCTGATCTGCTTGATGTCGAACTCCGAATCCAGCGTGTGGCGCTTGGCCGGCAGGCGGAACCAATAGGACTTGCCTTCCACCACCATGCCCATCGGGCCCCAGGCGCTCTTGAAGGCTTCGGTCTTGATGTTCACTGCCTTGCTCACGTCCCGGCCCGACTGGATCTCGTCGTTGAGGGTAACCAGTACGCCCTTGCCGCGGGACTGCTTGTCACTGGCCACGGCCACGGCGTTGTACAGGTTGAGCATGCCGTCAGCCGACATGGCGGTACCGGGGCGCATCGAGCCCACCACCACGATGGGTTTGTCGGTTTTTTCCACCAGGTTCAGGAAGTAGGCGGTTTCTTCCAGAGTGTCGGTGCCGTGGGTGATGACGATGCCATCCACGTCCTTGCTGTCGGCCAGTTCCGCCACGCGCTTGCCCAGTTTCAGCAGGTCTTCGTTGGAAATGCTTTCCGAGGCAATCTGCATCACCTGTTCTCCGCGCACGTTGGCGACATCAGCCAGTTCCGGTACGCCGGCGATCAGTTTGTCGATGCCCAGCTTGGCGGCCTGGTAGGTGGCGCTGTTGGCAGCGCTGGCGCCGGCCCCGGCAATGGTGCCGCCGGTGGCGAGGATGACCACGTTGGCCAGTTTCTGTTGGGCTTCGGCTTCCTTGGCTGAAGCGGTGGCGGGCAGGATCAGCAGCAGGGCGAGTGCGCTGGGGGCGAAGGTTTTCAATGCGGCATTCATCGTTCTTGTTCTCTCTTCCTATTGAGATGGTCGTTATGAGTCGCGCAGAGCTTCAGGCATGTTTCGTACCAGCCGTGTCTGCGCTGCGTGCGCAGGGCCTGCCCGGGTCGCGATTGGCGCGCTGTACGCGTAATCCCACCCCGTTGCCAGCCCTGTGATGTACGAGTATTCCATTCGCAATCCCGAACACGCGTAGGAAAAGGTGTTCGGCTTTTCGGAAAAAGTCTGGATAATCGGCCATGCAGGGTTACCACCAAACGCAATTGACAAAACTAGGTCTTGTTCTCATAGTTAGCCAACGCAAACGTTTGCTTTCCGATAAAAAACACAAGATTCGGAGTCATCGTCCATGAAACTGCCATTCCCCGGCCGCTTGCTGGCCATTGCCGCTGTAACCTCCCTGTCCATGGCCCTGCCGTTGTCTGCCGCCCACGCAGAAGACAAGCCCAAGGTCGCCCTGGTGATGAAGTCCCTGGCCAACGAGTTCTTCCGCACCATGGAAGACGGCGCCAAGGACTACCAGAAAGCCCACGCTGGCGAATTCGACCTGGTTGCCAACGGCATCAAGAACGAAACCGACACCGGCGAACAGATCCGCATCGTTGAACAAATGGTCAACGCCGGCGCCAAGGCGCTGGTAATTGCCCCTGCCGATTCCAAGGCACTGGTGTCGGCGGTGAAAAAAGCCATGGACCAGGGCGTAGTGGTGATCAACATCGACAACCGCCTGGACCCTGAGCTGCTCAAGAGCAAAGGCATCAGCGTGCCGTTCGTAGGCCCCGACAACCGCAAGGGCGCCCGCATGGTGGGCGACTATCTGGCCAAACAGCTCAATGCCGGCGACCAGGTGGGCATCATCGAAGGCGTGTCTACCACCACCAACGCCCAGCAGCGTACTGCCGGCTTCAAGGATGCGATGGACGCCGCACAGATGAAGATCGTGTCGGTGCAAAGCGGCAACTGGGAAATCGACAAGGGCAATGCGGTCGCGGCCTCCATGCTCAACGAATACCCCGACCTGAAGGCCTTGCTGGCCGGCAACGACAGCATGGCCCTGGGCGCCGTGTCTGCCGTGCGCGCTGCCGGCAAGGCTGGCCAAGTGAAAGTGGTGGGCTATGACAACATCAACGCCATCAAGCCCATGATCGCCGATGGCCGCGTACTGGCCACCCTGGACCAGGCGGCCAGCCAGCAGGCGGTGTTCGGTATTCAGGCGGCGCTGAAAATGGTCAAGGGCGAGAAGCCCGATGTGGATGCCGACAACGTCATCCAGACCCCGGTCGAACTGATCACCAAACAGCCCTGATGCTGCCAGGAGAGACGGCCATGTCTGCATCGGCCCAACACGTGGTGCTGACCGCCAGCGGCCTTGGCAAAACCTACGCCCAGCCGGTGCTGGGCGAGGTCAGCCTGACCCTGCGCGCTGGCGAGGTGCTGGCCCTGACGGGTGAGAACGGCGCCGGCAAAAGCACCTTGTCCAAGCTCATCAGTGGCCTGGAAACCCCCACCACCGGGCACATGCAGTACCGTGGCCAGCCCTATGCGCCGGCCAGCCGCAGCGACGCCGAGCGCCTGGGCGTGCGCATGGTGATGCAGGAGCTGAACCTGCTGCCCACCCTGACCGTGGCCGAAAACCTGTTTCTGGACAACCTGCCCAGCCGCTTTGGCTGGGTCAACCACAAACGCCTGCGCCAACTGGCCAGCGCCGCCATGGCACAGGTGGGCCTGGATGCCATCGACCCAGACACGCCGGTCGGCGAGTTGGGCATTGGCCACCAGCAGATGGTCGAGATCGCCCGCAACCTGATCGGCGACTGCCACGTGCTGATTCTGGACGAGCCCACCGCCATGCTAACGGCGCGCGAGGTGGAGCTGCTGTTCACCCAGATCGAGCGCCTGCGCCAGCGTGGTGTGGCCATCGTCTACATCTCCCACCGGCTCGAAGAACTGCAACAGGTGGCCCAGCGCATCGTGGTGCTGCGCGACGGCAAGCTGGTGTGCGATGAGCCCATTCAGCGCTATACCAGCGACCAGTTGGTCAACCTGATGGTGGGGCGTGAGCTGGGCGAGCACATCGACCTGGGCCAGCGGCAGCTGGGGGCGCCGCTGCTGCAGGTGAACAACCTGAGCCGTGGCGACAAGGTGCGCGATGTGTCGTTCGAGGTGCGGGCAGGGGAGATATTTGGTATCTCCGGCCTGATCGGCGCCGGGCGTACCGAACTGCTGCGCCTGATCTACGGCGCAGACGCGGCCGACAGTGGCAGCGTTGCCCTGGGCCAGCCGCCGCAGCGGGTGAGCATCGATTCACCCAAGGCTGCAGTCAAGGCCGGCATCGCCTTGATCACCGAAGACCGCAAGGGCGAGGGCCTGCTGCTGACCCAGTCGATCAGCGCGAACATTGCCCTGGGCAACCTGGGCGCGGTTTCCACCGCCGGCGTGCTGAACGCGGATGCCGAGCGCGCCTTGGCCGAGCGGCAGATCCAGGCCATGCGCATTCGCAGTGCCGGCCCGCATCAGGTGGTGGGCGAGTTGTCGGGCGGTAACCAGCAGAAGGTGGTGATAGGCCGCTGGCTGGAGCGCGACTGCCAGGTGCTGCTGTTCGACGAGCCCACCCGCGGCATCGATGTGGGGGCCAAGTTCGACATCTATGGCCTGCTGGCAGCGCTGGCCCGCCAGGGCAAGGCGCTGGTAGTGGTGTCCAGCGACCTGCGCGAGCTGATGCTGATTTGTGACCGCATCGCCGTGTTATCGGCCGGGCGCCTCATAGACACCTTCGAGCGCGAGCGCTGGAGCCAGGACCAACTGCTGGCCGCGGCCTTTGCCGGTTATCAGAAACGTGACGCAATGCTGCACAGCGCAGCTCCCAGGATGGATGCATGAAAACCACCCCGCTCGACAACCAAGGCGCTGCCCCGGCGCGCCGCAGCGGTACCTACCTGGGCCTGGGTACCTACCTGGGCCTCGCCGGCGCCTTGCTGGCGATGATCGTGCTGTTCTCGTTCCTGAGCAGCCATTTCTGGTCGTATAACACCTTCAGCACCCTGGCCAACCAGATCCCCGACCTGATGGTGCTGGCGGTGGGCATGACCTTCGTGCTGATCATCGGCGGTATCGACCTGTCGGTGGGCTCGGTGCTGGCCCTGGCGGCGTCCACGGTCAGCGTGGCCATTCTGGGGTGGGGCTGGGGCATGGTGCCCGCCGCGCTGCTGGGCATGGCGGTGGCTGCCCTGGCCGGCAGCGTGACCGGTGCCGTGACCGTGGCGTGGCGCATTCCCTCGTTCATCGTTTCGCTGGGCGTGCTGGAGATGGCCCGTGGGCTGGCCTACCAGCTCACCGATTCGCGCACCGCGTACATCGGCGATACCTACGCCTGGTTTTCCAACCCTGTGGCCTTTGGCATCTCGCCTTCCTTCATCATCGCCTTGCTGGTGATCGTGCTGGCCCAGCTGGTACTGACCCGTACGGTGTTCGGCCGCTACCTGATCGGCATCGGTACCAACGAAGAAGCCGTGCGCCTGGCCGGTATCGACCCGCGCCCTTATAAAGTGCTGGTGTTCGCCCTGATGGGCCTGCTGGCCGGCCTGGCGGCGCTGTTCCAGGTGTCGCGCCTGGAGGCGGCCGACCCCAACGCCGGCTCCGGCCTGGAGCTGCAGGTGATCGCCGCCGTGGTGATCGGCGGTACCAGCCTGATGGGCGGGCGCGGCTCGGTCATCAGTACGTTCTTCGGGGTGCTGATCATTTCGGTGCTGGCCGCAGGCCTGGCACAAATTGGCGCCAGTGAGCCGACCAAACGCATCATCACCGGGGCGGTCATCGTCATCGCCGTGGTGCTCGACACTTACCGCAGCCGGCGTGCAGCCCGGCGGACCTGACAACATGGCAACCATCAAAGATGTCGCAGCGCTGGCCGGTATTTCCTACACCACCGTGTCCCATGTGCTGAACAAAACCCGGCCCGTCAGCGAGCCGGTGCGGCAGAAGGTCGAAGACGCGATCCGCCAGCTGGACTACGTGCCCAGCGCCGTGGCGCGCTCGCTGAAAGCGCGCAGCACCGCCACCATCGGCCTGCTGGTGCCCAACAGCGTCAACCCGTACTTTGCCGAGCTGGCCCGGGGCATCGAGGATGCCTGCGAGCGCAACGGCTACTGCGTGATTTTGTGCAACTCGGACGACAACCCGCAAAAGCAGCGCAACTACCTGCGCGTGCTGCTGGAAAAGCGCATCGACGGGCTGGTAGTCGGCTCGGTAGGCCAGGACGACGACCTGCTGCAGAGCCTGGCCGGCGTGCGCACGCCGATGGTGATCGTCGACCGCGAGCTTGAAGGCGTGGATGCCGACCTGGTGCGCATCGACCACGAACAGGGCGCCTATCTGGCCACCCGGCACCTGCTGGAGCTGGGCCACCGCGATATCGCCTACATCGGCGGCCCGGCGCACACCGGGGTGACCCAACTGCGCCTGGGCGGCTTCCATCGCGCCATGGGCGAGGCCGGGGTGCCGGTAATGCCCGGCCGTGTGCAGCACTGCGATTTCACCAGCCCGGGTGGCCATGCCGCCGCCGCGGCCCTGCTCGAAGGCAAGCGGCCCACGGCCATCTTCGCCGGTAACGACATGATCGGGTTTGGCGTATTGCGCGCGGCGGCTGAACGCAACGTCAGCGTACCTGCCGAACTGTCGGTGATCGGTTTTGACGATATCGAACTCAGCCGCTACGTGTATCCACCCTTGACCACGGTCGGCCAGTCCATCCGCGAACTGGGCGAGAGCGCCGCGTCGCTGCTGCTGGCGCGTATCGTTGCGCCGCGTGTTGGCCAGGCGGAGCAACGCATCGTGGCCCCGCGCATTGTGCTGCGCGAATCCACCGGGCCGCGCCCGGATTTGTTCAACGATCACCGCTAAGGAAATGTCATGAGTGCGAAGGTGGTGGTAGTCGGCAGTTTGAACATGGACCTGGTGGCGCGCGCCCAGCGCCTGCCCCGGCCTGGTGAGACGCTGGCCGGCGACCGTTTTTTTACCGCCCCGGGCGGCAAGGGTGCCAACCAGGCCGTCGCGGTGGCGCGGCTGGGCGGCAGCGTGGCCATGGTCGGCAGTGTGGGCGATGACGGCTACGGCCAGCAACTGCGGGACGGCCTGGCGGCCGAGGGTATCGATTGCCAGGGCGTGATCACCTGCCCGGGCGTGTCCAGTGGCGTGGCGCTGATTACCGTGGATGCGGCCAGCCAGAACTGCATCGTCATCATCCCGGGCGGCAACGGCTTGCTGACACCGCAGGCGGTTCAGCGCTTCGACGCGCTGCTGCAAGCTGCCGAAGTGGTGATCTGCCAGCTGGAAGTGCCGCTGGAGACGGTCGCCTGGACCCTGGCCAGGGCATATGAGCTGGGCAAGCAGGTCATCCTCAACCCGGCGCCTGCCAGTGGCCCGCTGCCGGCACCGTGGTACCCGCACATCAACTACCTCACGCCCAACGAAAGCGAGGCCGAGGCGCTGACCGGCATACCGGTCAACGACCAGGCCAGCGCGCTACAGGCAGGTGAGCGGCTGCTGGCGCTGGGCGCTGGCAAGGTGATCATCACCCTTGGCGCGCAGGGCGCGCTGCGGGTAAGCGCTGACGGGCACCAGCACTACCCGGCGCCGGTGGTGCAGCCGCTGGACACCACGGCTGCCGGTGACACCTTCATTGGTGGCTTCGCGGCCGGCCTGGTGCGCGGGCTGGAGGAGGGCGATGCCATTGCGTTCGGCCAGCGCGCCGCTGCGCTGTCGGTGACCCGCGCCGGGGCCCAACCCTCCATTCCCCATCTGGCCGAGGTAGCGCCATGAAGAAGACGCCACTGCTGAACGTCGCCCTGTCCCGCACCATTGCGGGCATGGGGCATGGCGATATCCTGGTGATCGGCGATGCCGGCCTGCCGGTGCCACCCGGGGTGGAGCTGATTGACCTGGCAGTCACGCCCGGCCTGCCTGACTTTGCCAGCGTTTTGCGGGTGGTGTTGAGCGAATTGCAGGTGGAGCGCCACGTGCTGGCCGAGGAAATGCAGACGGTGGTACCCCCGGCGCTGGTGGAAATCGAGCGCCTGAAAGGCAAACTGGGCAAGCGTGAATGGCTGGACCACGAGGCCTTCAAGGTGCTGTCGCGCAGTGCCCGCGCCATCGTGCGCACTGGCGAATGCCAGCCCTACAGCAATATTGCACTGATCTCCGGGGTCACATTCTGAGCCCTGGCTAGCCATAACCCATCGGCAACAGGAGTGCCATCATCATGCTGAAACCCCTGCTACAAGGTATCGCCTTCATGGCCGCAGCTTCGACCGTTCAAGCCGCCCCCATCGACCTGATCATCGACACAGACCCCGGTGCGGACGATGTGGTGGCGCTGTTCCTGGCCATGGCGTCGCCGGATGAACTCAAGGTCCGCGCCATCACCACGGTGGCTGGCAACGTGCGGCTGGAAAAAACCTCGCGCAATGCCCGGCTGGCCCGTGAGTGGGCGGCCCGCGAGGATATCCCGGTGTATGCCGGTGCTGGCCGGCCGCTGGTACGCGCGCCCATCTACGCTGCCGAAGTGCACGGGGAGGAGGGCATCACCGGCGTGCAGGTGCACGAGCCGGCCAAGCCCCTGGCGGCGGGCAATGCGGTGCAGTACCTGGTAGACACGTTGGGCGCGGCCAAGCCCCACAGCATCACGGTGGCCATGCTCGGCCCGCAGACCAACCTGGCACTGGCGCTGATCCAGCGGCCAGAGATTGCCCAGGGCATCAAGGAAGTGGTGGTAATGGGCGGTGCGCACTTCAACGGCGGTAATATCACGCCGGTTGCAGAATTCAACCTGTACGCAGACCCCCATGCCGCGCAGGTGGTGCTGGCCAGTGGCGTGCAGCTGACCTACCTGCCGCTGGATGTGACCCACAAGCTATTGACCAGCGAAGCGCGCCTCAAGCAACTGGCGGCCGTGAATACCCAGGCCAGCAAGCGCGTAGTAGACATACTCAATGCCTACATTACCCATGACATGCAGCTGTATGGCATGCCGGGCGGCCCGGTGCATGATGCCAGCGTGATCGCCTACCTGCTGAAGCCGCAGATGTTCAGCGGCCGGCGCATTCACATGAGTGTCGACAGCCGCGAAGGGCCCACCTTCGGCCAGACGGTTGCCGACTGGTACGGCGTGCTCAAGCAACCTGCCAATGTGATGTGGGTGGAAGAGGGTGACGCCCAGGGCCTGTTCGACCTGCTGGCCGAGCGCCTGGCACGCCTCAAGTAGCGGGGCGGGGCGCGTAGCGCTCGACCACCTGGTCGATAAAGCTGCGCGCCGCTTCGCCGCCACGGTCACGCACCAGCAGGTCGACGGCGATCAGCAGCAGTTCTTCCGGGGTGCCGGGGCTGTACGCGCTCTGGCCCTCCGCCCATTTGACCTTGATGTCGGCATCGATGCTGTGGCTGCTCATGGAAGGCTCTCGCTTGCGGCCTGGACGAAAAAACGAACACCGGACCCTGGTATTCGCAGGAGGCACTATGCCTTCACTTCTTAAAGTAAATCATGACTTTGCAGGGCAAACCAAGGGGCCTTTGGTTGTAGCGGTAAAATTCGGTCACGATTATGCCGCGCCTGGCTCGGGGCGTTCAGGCAGACTTGGGCGGTTTTGCAACGAATTCCTGGTGCGATGGTCGGATCAGGCAGTTCCCATTCGATCTAGGAGGCTTCATGTTCCGTACCCGTGCTTTGTTGGCAACCCTGGCGGTGGCTGGTGTGCTGGCGGGTTGCAGCACTGGCGGTGATGCTGGTGGCACCCAGGCGCCGGCGGCACCGGCTGGCAACGACGGCCGCTGCGAGGCCAGCGGTGCCGATTTTGCCGTTGGCAAGCAAGGCAGCCCCGAGCTGCTGGAGCAGGCGCGCAAGGCCAGTGGCTCGCAGATGGCCCGTATCCTGAAGCCGCATGACGTGGTTACGCTGGAATACCGCTCCGAGCGCTTGAACCTGAACGTGGACGAGCAGGGGCGTGTTACCCGCGTGAACTGCGGTTAACCCTTAACACTTGGCTGCCTGGCTTCCAAGGCAGCCAGCAGCAGCCCAAAAAAAACCCGCCACAAGGGCGGGTTTTTTTACAGCTATCCGAATTACTCCGGACGAACCTGTGCAGCCTGCATGCCCTTCTGGCCGCGCTCGGCGACGAAGGAAACAGTCTGGCCTTCTTTCAGGCTCTTGAAGCCGTCAGATTCGATGGCCTTGAAGTGAACGAACAGGTCGTCGCCGCCGCCTGCTGGGGTGATGAAGCCGAAGCCTTTCTCATCATTGAACCATTTGACGGTGCCGGTTTGGCGATTGGACATGGGTGAATCTCCAGAACATTTAGTATTTTCGGTGGTGCAATGCGGCCGAGGCTACGGAGCACGATGTACATCATAGTCTAATTCTGCGCATCTAGCGCCTTTTACCTGAGCCGGATGTTGATCCAGCGCAATCAACGGGTCGATTGCGCTGGCGGCAGGGCTTCAGCTTTTAGGTGCGCAGGCTTGCTGCACAACGCTCTGCGCCCGCTGCATCAGCTTGGCGTCCACGCCATCCTTGCTGTCTAGGTCAGCAATTTCTTTGTCGCTGAAATTTTTCTTGATCGCTTGCGCGCCACATTCGCAGTGCTTTTTCGCCGCGGCGGCGTCAACGCCCTGGCCGCTGGCCACCTGCGTGCATTGGGCCATGTAGGCACCCTCCTTGCCGGCAGGGAAATTGCCAGCGTTCGCAGCCATTGGCAGCAGCAGTGCGCCAGCGGCCGCCAGGGCCAGAAGAGACGGAACTCGCATAACCGGTTACTCCTTGGGGTTGGTTCTCATCAAGAGTAGGTTGCTTCCGAAAGTCTGATAGGAGACTTACCGGGTAAGTTCACCTGAAACTGCAATTTCCAAATAAATCTGCCTGGCGCAAGAGGTGCGTGCTAGCATGCTCGGCTCGCAGCTAACAGCATGCAGCCTGTAGCTGTTTTTTCCAGTCATCTGGTTCGTCCCTCGCAAGCCGAAAGGCTTCTGCCACTGTGAGGCAGGCTTCCCGTCAACGGAAGGCAGGTCGGATCTTGTACTGGCTCATCCCAACCCACGTGACCTTTGGTAGGGGTCACCACTAGGAGAGGAGGCGCCATGCCCACTATTACTCTTCCCGATGGCAGTCAACGTTCGTTCGATCATTCCGTGTCCGTAGCTGAAGTTGCCGCTTCCATCGGCGCCGGCCTGGCCAAGGCCACCGTGGCCGGCAAGGTCGACGGCAAGCTGGTCGATGCCTGCGACCTCATTCAGAACGACGCCAAGCTGCAGATCATCACCCCTAAAGATGAAGAGGGACTGGAGATCATCCGTCACTCGTGCGCCCACCTGGTCGGCCACGCGGTGAAACAGCTGTACCCGACCGCCAAGATGGTGATCGGCCCGGTGATCGACGAAGGCTTCTATTACGACATCGCCTTCGAACGCCCCTTCACCCCTGATGACCTGGCCGCCATCGAAAAGCGCATGCAGCAGCTGATCGAGAAGGACTACGACGTCATCAAGAAGATGACCCCGCGTGCCGAAGTCATTGATGTGTTCACCGCCCGTGGCGAAGACTACAAGCTGCGCCTGGTCGAAGACATGCCCGACGAGCAGGCCATGGGCCTGTACTATCACGAAGAATACGTCGACATGTGCCGTGGCCCGCACGTGCCGAACACGCGCTTCCTGAAAGCGTTCAAGCTGACCAAGCTGTCCGGCGCCTACTGGCGTGGCGATGCCAAGAACGAGCAGCTGCAACGTGTGTACGGCACCGCCTGGGCTGACAAGAAGCAGCTGGCGGCCTACATCCAACGCATCGAAGAAGCCGAAAAACGCGACCACCGCAAAATCGGCAAGCAGCTCGACCTGTTCCACCTGCAGGAAGAAGCCCCGGGCATGGTGTTCTGGCACGCCAACGGCTGGACCGTGTACCAGGTGCTGGAGCAGTACATGCGCGCCGTGCAGCGCGAAAACGGCTACCAGGAAATCAAGACCCCGCAAGTGGTCGACCGTATTCTGTGGGAGCGTTCCGGCCACTGGTCCAACTACGCCGAGAACATGTTCACCACCTCGTCGGAAAGCCGTGACTACGCGGTAAAACCGATGAACTGCCCGTGCCACGTGCAGGTGTTCAACCAGGGCCTGAAAAGCTACCGCGACCTGCCGCTGCGCCTGGCCGAGTTCGGTGCCTGCCACCGTAACGAGCCCTCCGGTGCCTTGCACGGCATCATGCGCGTACGTGGCTTTGTGCAGGACGACGCGCACATCTTCTGCACCGAAGAACAGGTAAAGAAAGAAGCCGCCGACTTCATCAAGCTGACCCTGGATGTGTACAAGGACTTCGGCTTCACCGACGTCGCCATGAAGCTGTCCACCCGCCCGGCCAAACGTGTGGGCTCCGAAGAGCTGTGGGACCGTGCCGAAGGTGCACTGGCCGACGCCCTGAACGAGTCGGGCCTGGAATGGGAATACCAGCCGGGCGAGGGCGCTTTCTACGGGCCCAAGATCGAGTTCACCCTGCGCGACTGCCTGGGCCGTAACTGGCAGTGCGGTACCCTGCAGTACGACCCGAACCTGCCCGAGCGCCTGGACGCCAGCTACATCGCCGAAGACAACGCCCGCAAGCGCCCGGTGATGCTGCACCGCGCCATCCTCGGTTCGTTCGAGCGCTTCATCGGTATGCTCATCGAGCACTACGCGGGCGTGTTCCCGGCGTGGCTGGCACCTACCCAGGCCGTGATCATGAACATCACCGACAAACAGGCCGATTTCGCCCTTGAAGTGGAGAAATCTCTGAACGGTAGCGGTTTCCGTGCCAAGTCGGACTTGAGAAATGAGAAGATCGGCTTTAAAATCCGCGAGCATACTTTGCTCAAGGTCCCGTACCTTTTGGTTATAGGGGACCGCGAAGTCGAAACGCAAACCGTAGCCGTGCGTACTCGTGAAGGCGCAGACCTGGGCTCCATGCCCGTCGCGCAATTCGCTGAGCTTCTGACACAAGCGGTTTCCCGGCGTGGTCGCCAAGAATCGGAGTAATGACTATTAAGCGTGAAATGAGAAACGATAAGCGTGCTGTACCGAAGGCCCCGATCAACGAGAATATCTCGGCCCGCGAGGTTCGGTTAATTGGCGCAGACGGCGAGCAGGTTGGCATCGTCTCGATTGATGAAGCGCTGCGTATCGCTGATGAAGCGAAGCTGGACCTGGTAGAAATCTCTGCAGACGCGGTACCGCCTGTCTGCAAGGTCATGGACTACGGCAAGCACCTCTTCGAGAAGAAGAAGCAGGCCAACGAAGCCAAGAAAAACCAGAAGCAAATCCAGATCAAAGAAATCAAGTTTCGTCCAGGGACGGAGGATGGGGATTACCAGGTAAAACTACGCAACCTGGTACGTTTCCTTACCGATGGGGACAAGGCCAAGATCTCTCTGAGATTCCGTGGTCGTGAGATGGCCCACCAGGAGCTGGGCATGGAGCTGTTGAAGCGGGTTGAAGCTGACCTGCTTGAATACGGCACCGTTGAGCAGCATCCGAAGATGGAAGGACGCCAGCTTATGATGGTCATCGCCCCCAAGAAAAAGAAGTAATCTCCCGGGCACGGCAGGCCTGATGATTATGTGTAATTTTATCGAATGCGGAGTTCCAACATGCCAAAAATGAAAACCAAGAGCGGTGCTGCGAAGCGCTTCCTGAAGACAGCTTCGGGCTTCAAGCACAAGCACGCTTTCAAGAGCCACATCCTGACCAAAATGTCGACCAAGCGTAAGCGTCAACTGCGCGGTGCCAGCTTGCTGCACCCGTCTGACGTGGCAAAAGTCGAGCGCATGCTGCGCGTTCGTTAATTCTGGTTAAGATAGAGGAAGTTACTCATGGCTCGTGTTAAGCGTGGCGTCATCGCTCGTAAGCGTCACAAGAAAATTCTGAAACTGGCTAAAGGTTACTACGGTGCACGCTCGCGCGTATTCCGCGTAGCCAAGCAAGCGGTCATCAAGGCAGGCCAATACGCCTACCGCGACCGTCGCCAGAAGAAGCGTCAGTTCCGCGCACTGTGGATCGCTCGTATCAACGCCGGTGCCCGCACCAACGGTCTGTCCTACAGCCGTCTGATTGCTGGCCTGAAAAAGGCTTCGATCGAAATCGACCGTAAGGTTCTGGCCGATCTGGCAGTGAACGAAAAAGCGGCGTTTGCTGCGATTGTCGAGAAAGCTAAAGCCGTTCTGGCTTAAGTACCCGCGACAATCACCCGGCGGCGCTAGCGTCGCCGGGCATTGAACGTCATCGATAGGGGAAGAGCCTTCAAAGCTCTTCCCCTATTTTCGTATCTGGAGTCTGTACATGGAAAACCTGGATGCGCTGGTCTCCCAAGCCCTGGAGGCCGTGGAGCGCGCTGAAGACATCAATGCCCTGGAACAGATCCGGGTCAATTATCTCGGCAAGAAAGGCGAGCTGACCCAGGTGATGAAGACCCTGGGCAACCTGCCAGCCGAAGAGCGCCCCAAAGTGGGTGCGCTGATCAACGACGCCAAAGAGCGCGTCACCGTGGTGCTCAACGCACGCAAGGCCGCCTTCGAAGAGGCCGAGCTCAGCGCGCGCCTGGCTGCCGAGTGCATTGATGTTACCCTGCCAGGCCGTGGCCAGGCCACCGGTGGCCTGCACCCCATCACCCGTACACTCGAGCGCATCGAGCAGTTCTTCACCCACATTGGCTACGGCATTGCCGAAGGGCCCGAGGTGGAAGACGACTACCACAACTTCGAAGCGCTCAACATCCCCGGCCACCACCCGGCGCGGGCGATGCACGACACCTTCTACTTCAACGCCAACATGCTGCTGCGCACCCACACCTCGCCGGTACAGGTACGCACCATGGAGTCCACCCAGCCGCCGATTCGCATCGTCTGCCCGGGCCGCGTATACCGCTGCGACTCCGATATCACCCATTCGCCGATGTTCCACCAGGTTGAAGGCCTGCTGATCGACCGCGGCATCAACTTCGCCGACCTCAAGGGCACCATCGAAGAGTTCCTGCGGGTGTTCTTCGAAAAAGAACTGGCCGTGCGTTTCCGCCCGTCGTTCTTCCCCTTCACCGAGCCGTCCGCCGAAGTGGACATCCAGTGCGTGATGTGTTCCGGCAAAGGCTGCCGCGTGTGCAAGCAAACCGGCTGGCTCGAAGTGATGGGCTGCGGCATGGTGCACCCGAACGTGCTGCGCATGTCTGGCATCGACCCAGAAGAGTTCCAGGGCTTCGCCTTCGGCATGGGCGCCGAGCGCCTGGCCATGTTGCGGTATGGCGTCAACGATTTGCGTCTGTTCTTCGATAACGACCTGCGGTTCCTTGCCCAATTCCGCTAGGCCCATCGACGCACATTCTAGGAGAACAGCATGAAATTCAGTGAACAGTGGCTGCGCGGTTGGGTAAACCCGCAAGTCTCCCGTGATGAACTGGTTGCCCGCCTGTCCATGGCCGGCCTTGAAGTCGACAGCGTAACCCCCGCTGCCGGCCAGTTCACCGGCATTGTGGTAGGCGAAATCCTATCCACCGAACAACACCCGGACGCCGACAAGCTGCGCGTGTGCCAAGTGAGCAACGGCCAAGGCACCTTCCAGGTGGTGTGCGGCGCCCCCAACGCCCGCCCAGGCATCAAGATCCCGTTCGCCATGATCGGTGCCGAACTGCCAGGCGACTTCAAGATCAAGAAGGCCAAGCTGCGCGGCGTGGAGTCGTTCGGCATGCTCTGCTCGGCCGCCGAGCTGCAGATCAGCGAAGAAAACGACGGCCTGCTGGAACTGGCAGCCGACGCCCCGGTAGGCGACGACATCCGCCAGTACCTGAGCCTGGACGACGCCAGCATCGAGATCGGCCTCACCCCCAACCGTGGTGACTGCCTGTCCATCGCCGGCCTGGCCCGCGACGTCAGCGCCCTGTACGACGTGCCCGTCACTCGCCCGCTGGTGCCTGCCGTGGTGGCCGCCCACGACGAAGTGCGCCCGGTCGATGTCAGCGCACCGGCTGCCTGCCCGCGTTACCTGGGCCGCGTCATCCGCAACGTCGACCTCAGCAAGCCCACCCCGCTGTGGATGGTCGAGCGCCTGCGCCGCAGCGACGTGCGCAGCATCGACGCCGCCGTCGACATCACCAACTACGTGATGCTCGAACTCGGCCAGCCGATGCATGCCTTCGACCTGGCAGAAATCAATGGCGGCATCCGCGTACGCATGGCCGAAGAGGGCGAAAAGCTGGTGCTGCTCGACGGCCAGGAAGTGGCCCTGCGCGCCGACACCTTGGTGATTGCCGACCACACCCGCGCCTTGGCCATTGCCGGCGTGATGGGTGGCGAGCACAGCGGCGTGAACACCGAAAAAACCCGCGACCTGTTCCTGGAAAGCGCCTTCTTCGAGCCGATTTCCGTCGCCGGTCAAGCCCGTTCCTACGGCCTGCACACCGATGCCTCGCACCGCTACGAGCGCGGCGTAGACTCGCACCTGGCTCGCGAAGCCATGGAGCGCGCCACCGCCCTGTTGCTGGAGATTGTGGGCGGCGAAGCCGGCCCCATCGTCGAAGCCGTCAGCGAGCAGCACCTGCCCAACGTGGCCCCGGTGACCCTGCGCGCCGACCGCATTGCCCAGATGCTCGGCATGGACATGGACCCGGCCCAGGTCGAGCAACTGCTCACCAACCTCGGCCTCGGCATCCAGGCCGACGGGGCAGGGCAGTGGACCGTCACCGTGCCAAGCCATCGCTTCGACATCAGCCTGGAAGTCGACCTGATCGAAGAGCTGGCCCGCCTGTACGGTTACAACAACCTGCCCGTGCGCTACCCGCAGGCCCGCCTGGCCCCGCAAGCCCGCCCCGAAACCCGTGGCGAGCTGCCCACCCTGCGCCGCCTGATGGTCGCCCGCGGTTACCAGGAAGCCATCACCTACAGCTTCATCGACCCGAAACTGTTCGAGCTGTTCAGCCCCGGCGTGCAGCCGCTGCTGCTGGCCAACCCCATCTCCAACGACATGGCCGCCATGCGCGCCTCGTTGTGGCCGGGCCTGGTGAAGGCACTGCAGCACAACCTGAACCGCCAGCAAGACCGCGTGCGCCTGTTCGAAAGCGGCCTGCGCTTCGTCGGCCAGCTGGGTGACCTGCAGCAAGAACCGATGATCGCCGGCGTAGTCACCGGCAGCCGCCTGCCAGAAGGCTGGGCCAACGGCCGCGACAGCATCGACTTCTTCGACGTGAAGGCCGACGTGGAAGCCCTGCTGGGCTACTCCGGTGCCCTCAGCGACTTCACCTTCGCCGCCGGCAAACACCCCGCCCTGCACCCAGGCCAAACCGCGGAAATTCAGCGCGACGGCAAGCTGGTCGGTTACCTTGGCGCCATCCACCCAGAGCTCGCCAAAGCCCTGGACCTGGACCGCCCGGTGTTCGTGTTCGAGCTGGTGCTGGCCCATGTAGTGGAAGGCCGCCTGCCCACATTCAGCGAACTGTCCAAGTTCCCGGAAACCCGTCGTGACCTGGCGTTAATTGCAGGACGTGATGTAGCTTCTCAGGACGTGCTTGACGTAATTCGTGACAATGCAGGCGAATGGCTCACAGACCTCAGGCTGTTTGATGTGTACCAGGGTAAAGGTATTGATCCTGATAGAAAAAGCCTGGCGGTCGGCTTGACCTGGCAGCATCCATCGCGCACTCTTAACGACGATGAGGTGAACACTACCCTGCAGAACATCCTCACCTCGCTAGAACAAAGGTTGAACACCACGTTAAGGAAATAACGGCATGGGTGCTCTGACGAAAGCTGAGATGGCCGAAAGGCTGTACGAGGAGCTGGGGCTTAACAAGCGTGAGGCCAAGGAGCTGGTCGAGCTGTTTTTCGAAGAAATTCGGCACGCACTTGAAGAGAACGAGCAGGTGAAGCTATCGGGTTTCGGTAACTTCGACCTTCGCGACAAACGCCAGCGGCCGGGCCGCAACCCCAAAACCGGGGAAGAAATCCCGATCACCGCACGGCGCGTCGTCACCTTTCGTCCAGGGCAGAAGTTAAAGGCCCGGGTTGAGGCCTATGCTGGAACCAAGCCATAACGACGAACTGCCCCCCATCCCGGGCAAACGGTACTTCACCATTGGTGAAGTGAGCGAACTTTGCGCCGTTAAGCCGCACGTGCTGCGGTATTGGGAGCAGGAGTTCGACCAACTCAACCCTGTGAAGCGGCGGGGCAACCGGCGGTATTACCAGCGCCAAGACGTGCTGATGATCCGCCAGATCCGCGCCCTGCTGTACGACCAGGGCTTCACCATTGGCGGGGCGCGGTTGCGGCTTTCCAGTGATGAGGTGAAGGATGAGTCAAGCCAGTACAAGCAGCTGATTCGGCAGATGATTGTTGAGTTGGAGGATGTGTTGGTGGTGTTGAAGAAGTGACCTTGATGGCGGGTGATGGAATTTTTTGAAAAAAAGCTTCCATTAATCAAAAGGTTAGGGTATCTTCTTCATCGTTCTCAGCGGTAAGGGGAACATGCTTCAAAGCCCAGTCGGGGCGTAGCGCAGCCCGGTAGCGCACTTGCATGGGGTGCAAGGGGTCGAGTGTTCGAATCACTCCGTCCCGACCAAAAAACTCCAAAGAATCCAGTCACTTAGCGGTGACTGGATTTTTTTATGGGCGGTGAAAAATCCAGGTCACCCAGAAATACCCCTACTTATACCCCTACTCGGAGAAAGCGCTAAATCCGCGGCAGGCTTGAGTGCTCATAAATCCCAATGAACAACTGCGTGCGGACGGTGCGTGGCAGCCTGGCATGAACCTCCAGCAGTGCTCTGTCCACGAGCACCTCTTCATGGAGACATCTCGAAGCCAGTCCGCTATGAGTTACCTTGATGCTTTCTTACAAAGGGACTAATGCTAAAGGACTGCTATGGTCATGCAGACACGCTTTGTTGTGATTCCCGCCATGCCACAAGAGAAAGAGCAGTTTCCCCGCCGTATCGGCGTCCCAGCCGTCCTTGGTGCTGGCTACGATCTCTACGATACCTATGGCAATACACCGCTGTTTTGAACTGCCCCACCCAAGCGGAGGCGGAGTATGCCTGTGCAAGTCGGAATAGCCAGGAAGATGCTGAAGGGAGTCGTCTGGTAGGGCACGGGTGAGGTCACGTGCTTTCGCATTCTGCACGGCAGAAGAAAGCCCGCTGCTAGGCGGGCAAGGTCTATCACGTAGGGATAACATGATTGTCCCTATGGAGCCGTGAAAATTGAGTGAAAGAAAAGTCCTCGCTATGTGATCCGTATTAGCCAGGCTCATTCTGCGTGCTCTGGCTCAGCGTCTATTCTATAGCAGCAAGTAACTCCACTAGGTTACCCTGCGGACCGATCACCATCAGGTCGGCATCCATGTGGAACGGATCGTCAGTACACGGCAACTGATGCCGGCAAGTTTTGCTGCCAAGCCACTCGGCCCTTGGATTACAAGCACGAGGTTGGGGCATGCGGTTCATCTTTGATTCTGAGTTTGAATCACTACGCTTCCGCCACTAATTCTCATTAAAGCCCTAATTTATTGAGGCTTTTTTGTGCCTGCACGTTTTTGGTCCCTATCTGGTCTCCCACTTTTAGTTTGGCTTCCTCTGGTCTTCTGCGGATTCGTGAGGGCGGCGGGTACCAGCAACCGAGGGGCGTTTCAATAGCAGTTCAATGTTGGATTATCGTTCACGCTTGCGGCGGCTCCATGGCCGCATAAACGATGCCTGCTGACACTGGCCAGCCCGAACGCAGGCCTGCAGCTCACACAAACTGTGAACCCCGTTTCCGCCGACCCATCACCCCACGCGACCATTGAAGCTCTAGCCATGGGGCTTGTGCTGTAACAAGCACTGCATTGTTGAATAGCAGCTTTGGATGATTCAGGTCGTCGCCTAATTTTTCTGCATCGCGTAGAGTCTGCCGCGTCTTCCGCGAGTGCTGCCCGTTCTGACGCGGTGCTGGAACAAAAGAGTAGGTCATGGCAGTGACGGCTCGAATTAGTCGATACTGCTAGGTCAACGACGGAATGTGAGGGGCGTGAATGCAAATCAGCCGAAAGCTCAACATCTATGAGATCGAGGATCTTTACCTGTCGCACGGTACCGATCCCAACCTCAGGCTTCCCATCAGCATGAGCCACGGTGGTGGTTTGGGCGTCGACGCAGCTTTGGCTCAGTTCATAGTCACTTGGGCACGTGCGTGCGAAAAAACGGTTCTTCACCTGTACGCAGCCGCCGGCGACGATGCCATGACGCAAATCACGCAACTGGCCCAGACTGCTGCAGGGTTTTCAGCATTGATCATGTGCAGTGAAGTCCATGCGCAGGATCATCAGGTCATCGACCGACGCGCAGCGCTGATCGCTATTAGACCTCTGGTCGATGCAATGTTTGAAGGTGAGCTGCGCTATACCGCGGGCACCCGTGGTGCCAGGCCTACAGTGATCAACCTCTTCAGCGTCAATCACGCCAAGCGTGAGTTCATCAAGCCGTTTTACTTCGAGCACGCCACGCCCAAGGTACAACCAAAGTCCTGGTTCTCAACGCTGGTTGATCAGTCGTCGATGCTGATGAACGCACGAGGGGATCGGGGGACGCTGCTCAAAGCAGGACTGCCTGCCCTGGGTAGTGTGCTCTGGGAACTGATTTCGAACGCCGACCAGCACGCGGTGACGGATGTCGACGGGGTCAAGTACAAGAAGGCGCTGCGCGGTACCTCCATCAAGCTCAACCGAATGAGTCGTCAGGATGCGCTTGAGTATTCAGACAACGAGCCCGAGCTGGCCCGCTTCATCCTGAGGCACTACCTGAAAGCAGATGTGTTGGATTTTCTGGAAATCTCAGTGATCGACAGTGGCCCGGGGCTGGCACGTCGTTGGCTGACAGCCAAGGAGATGCGGCCTGTGGAAAGCCTAGAGGCACTGAGCCTAGAGGCTGAGCTTAAGGCCACGCTTGATTGTTTTAAGAAGCACGTCACCTCTAAGCCACAGTCGCCAACCTCAGGTATGGGGCTGCATAACGCCGTCCAGGCACTCAACAAGCTCCAGGCTTTCGTGCGTGTCCGCACAGGGCGGCTTTCATTGCATCAGGCCTTCCAGGGAAGTGACGAGGTTATGGAGTTCAATCCGTCGATTCGATACGGTGGCCGGGTGCTGGCCGCTGTGGAAGGCACAGTATTCACCATCTGCATTCCGGTGAACTGACATGTTCGATCTCATGGATTTCGAAGTCGAGTTGCGCCATGCCGGCAAGCCGATTCACGTCGTGGTGTTCTTCACTGGCCCTGATTTGCTTACCGACACACAAACAGCGCACGCATTGCAGCATCAGCTCTCTGGCTACGTCCTGCCTGACCTTGTGGTGTTCCTGATGCCGGGGTACGTCCTAGACGAATTCCGCACCCATCAGGCGGACGCCACATCGCCCTTGATGGCGGAGCTCAGTCGCAAAGGCCCTGGGTCGCCTCGCACCTACGTGTGTGCGTTTTACGACGTGAATGGCGTCATCGCCGAGTATGTCCACATTTCAGGCCCCAAGCAGCAGTTCGAGGCGCTCATCAAGGGGAACTCCGATGTCATTGCGAAGACTGGCCTGACACATCTCGTCGAGCGCTCGAAAGTGCTGAAAAAGGCGCCGGCAGGCTTCTTCTACTCAAAGCCGTCTTCTCGGGCCTCGAACTACTTCATCCGTGCGGAAGACTTGCTGTCCGAGAGCCTGCACGCCCACTACCTGGCGTTTGTCTGCCTGCCCTTCATTAAGAAGGCTACGGAAGACGGGATGGGGGTGCCCGATACACTATATCTGGACACGATAGCTTTGCTGCCCTTGGCAATGGCCATGCAGATGTACCTGCTGCGGTTTGGGCAGTCTGGCTTTACCAACATCCGGTCTTTCCATTCACACGAAGGCCTCATTAAGGACGGGCCTCTGCCCAAGGCGGTCTCGGCTCTGTGCATCATCTCCGCGTCGACCCAGTGCGGCCTCGCGCAGCAATGGATCAAGGTGAATAGCGCTTCGCCCTCGCGCGTGGCGACCATCCTGTCTTTTGAGCGCTCATCGAAGTCCTGCTCGGTTTTGCATACGCTGAAGCAGCCCGAAGACTTCGAGATGCTAGGGGAGGGCGAAGCAGGTGGGATTCGTCTGATTCGGATTCATGGTGAGCGGTTCGTCGCCGAGCACAGCGAGACCAAGCTGCTGAACATCGGCACTGATCATGCGCCAGCCCTGCTGCAGTCCAAATTCTACTCGTTCATGGGCGCCAACCTGTTCAGCTGCTTCGCCCATGACCGACCAGGACTGAGGCCTCGGACGGTTTGCGTCGATAAAGACAATCTGGTGGCTGCCAGCGACTTTGGCGTATGGTTCGACAGGGTACTGTTGGAGGAGGCTGTCGCGTCCACCCGCTGCATCATCCACGATGACGACTCGGCTAGTGAAGCGCTGGCCGATCGGGCGATCGCTTATCTTGCGACCTGTGGGGTCACAGTCGCGAACAAGGTGTCTTTCGATAAATTCAACCCCAACGTAGCTTTCGAAGGTTCAGTCATCGTCATTGCCGCTGCTGCCGAGCGCGGGTCGCGTCTGCAGAGTGTAAGTCGCCGTCTGCGTACTGCACAGCAAATGGGCACCCGGCTGTACATCACCGGTGCACTCTTCGGTCGCAGCTATGTGCTGATGAAAGATTTGCAGAGCAACCTGACGCAGCCGGCCAAGGATCATAGCCGGTACGTTTTCAAGACCTTCATGGAAATCCCGGCTGCCGAGCTTGCCTGCACTAGCCATTGGGTCGAGGAGCAGCGACTGCTAGGTTCTCTGTACTCGTTCGCGGACACCTTTTCGCCGGCCATCACCCAGCGCATGGACGTATTTGATAACGCCGCCAAGTGTGGGCTTGGTCTGCACCCATTTTGGCCAAGCAGCCACACTGGTGATCCGATGACCCTGAGCCGTGGCTTTGCGTTTGTCGACGGCAAGAAAGATGTACGAGGATCGACGTCGACGGACATCTACCTCACCATCCTATGGATTCTGCAGAACGCCCGGTACAGCGATAAGGTGCAGACCGCCAAGCGACTGGAGTCCGGGGAGCTGCAGCAAGTATTGCTCTCGCCGGATGTGTTCTCGCGCTTTGACGATGGCGTAATCCAGGCTGCATTCTTGCGCGCTGCCGTGCCTGCGGAGCTGGACTACCGGGCGCACGAGACGCACAGCCTTTCGATGGCGGACATTATCCAGCGCGTAGCCGCAGGGTATGGCCAAGAACGCGGTGAGGCCGCCATGGAGTTCGTGATGGCATTGGCGATCGCGAAGATCCGCCTGCACAAGGACGTCGATAGCCGCCTGCGTGCTAGCCTGATCGAGACCCTGTCGCCGTACGTGCCAGAGATCCCTTATCTGCTGGATCCAGAGTGCGATTCTCCCTTGTGATCAATAAACGCGTAAATCGTTGGCTCCTGGCCGTCCGCCACCAGCAGACCTAGATTTGCCAGTCACAGCCTAGCCACTGATAGTGGCTGGGCTGCTGGCTGCTGGGCTTTCGAGTAGTCGAGTTAGAAGGCTGCTAGATTGGTGCGCCGGGAAGCTCTGCGACGTTGAGCAGGCGCGTCACTAGACTGCTGGCTCACGACAGCATGTATCAAAATGCCACCAATGATCTGGACGGAGGAGCGGGATTACCATAAATTCCATGGCCAAAGCTGCCATGGACGTCGAGATGGAACCTAATGATGCCGGCGGAGTCGCTGCCAAGCACGGCTTCATCTTCCAGGATTGTGTTGCTGCCTACTACGTCACCCAGATGTTGCGGGACAAGACCATACAACGCGTTCGGTGCGAAGTCACCGATGACATCGATATCGTTTGCGATGAATTCGTTGAGTTCGTGCAGGTTAAAACTACTGCGAAGGCCCACTGGGCAAGAAACGATCTCGTCGTCCTCGGCACAGGTGTCGGCAAGAAAAAGATCGCCCGCAGCTCGATCCTACATAAGTCCATGGACTGTGAACCCAAGCTCGCAGTGCCGAGGAAATTCAGGATCGTCACGGAGCATCCTGTCAACGTCACCCTCGACTACCTACTCATCAACCGTGATGAGCGTGACGGAAAACCCGGGCGCGATGAGCTGGTCGACTACCTGAACACCAGAACCTCAAATTATGTCGCTGCCAGCGGGGTGGACGTGGTGACGTGGGTTGACGCTGCGTGCTGGGAAGTCTTCCGAACCATGCGCGAGATTGAGCTGCTGGGCATCCGGAACATCCGGCTGGCTTCGTATGACCTTCATGGCGTCATCTTGAGCACTGAAGCAGCAGCGGAGGACATTTGGCGTGGCATACTGGATACAGTCACTCGTAAGGGTGCTATGTCTCGAAGAGTCCACTCAGTTGACAATAAATCCTACCTTCGCTCCGATTTGAACGCCTGGTTCCTGGGCCATGTGGAGGAAGATCAGAAGCGCGCGGGTCGCAAGGTCTACGTTAAACGGCCTCTTCCTCATATCCTGGTTCCATTCCGCAACCCACTAGCCACTCCATGCGCCAAGCGCAATGGTCGCGTCCTGCACCAGCAGTACAGCCTGAAGCGTTACCGCTACAAGCACATCGTCGACAACGTATGCAAATGGCTGGATGAGGTTTTCCTCCGTCCCAACGAGCTGGCAGACATCCACAAGCTGTCGATTGTCGAGCAGGGGCAGCGCCTTAAGAAAACGGTGTTCGCCTCCATTGCAGACGTCCGCTCCTTCCTTGGGCGGGTGCTTCTTCATGCCACGATCCGACAGATGCATGCCAGCCAGCCCATCCCATGCTTGCTTTATCTCCAAGGCAAGGATGAAGAAAAGATCCTTGAAAACGTCCATATCGTTCGCCGAGACCCAGAAGGCGATCAACTCTGGGTCGGTTTCAGTGAGCTTGTGACGGCAGCCAACATCACCACGCGGCTGCCTGAGATCCGTGAACAGCTCTACGAGGAGATCGGCAAGTGTTTCGGCGAGGCTCGGGGCAAAATCCTCGACATCAAGGATGACGACTACCTACTGTCCCACGACATTGATGCCATCCTGGACGAGAGCCACCCGTTCGACGCCCACTTGGATCGGTTCCGGTTTGTACTGTTCATTGGGTACGACTCGACGCTGCTCACTGATCCCGAAACACCGGGGCATGAGGATCATCTGGAGCAAGAAACGGCAGCTCTCTTCGAAGCTTTTGTCGATGACTTGGAACACGACCCAACGTTCGCAGAGCTCACAATCGACGTGTTCATCTACCCAGCTCCGAGTTTGGAGACGTTGACCCAGTTGGTCGACAAGAAGGTCAGGGAGGCCGTGTGACGGAAGTTTACGATGCAGCAAAACTGAGCTTGGGCAGTGATCGGTTCTCAGCGTTCCGCTACCTGTCAGCGGTCAACTCCCTCTTGTCCAACCCAGTCTCCACCTCCCTGGGTAGAGACCTGACAATACGGGCCCTCGATGCCCGAGAGAAATTTACCGACCACACTGTCATTCTGCGCAACATGGTCAGGAAGGCTGGATTGTTCCCTTACCTCAAGAAAGAGTTTTCTGAGCTGTCCCAAGGTGACCGGATTGCTCTGGACGTGTACCGAACGCCGTTCTCGGAAGATTTCGTCTTCCATTCGATGCAATTTCGGATCTTCGACCTGCTCAAGGCTGGCCGCAACGTAGTGCTCAGTGCCCCCACCAGCATGGGCAAGAGTGCCATCGTCGACTCGCTCCTTGGGCTCGGTCGCTTCAATCGGGTCGTCCTGGTGGTACCCACGGTCGCTCTGGCTGACGAGACGCGCAGACGTCTTCAGGAGCGCTTTGGTGAGGTCTATCAGATTATCCACCACAGCTCCCAAGAGTGCCGCAGCGAGAGGGTCGTGTACGTACTGACCCAGGAGCGGGTCAACGAGCGGGATGACATCAAGGCCATCGACCTTTTCGTTATCGACGAATTCTACAAGCTGGCCTTCCAGCAGCTTAAAAACGGCACCACCGACTTCAAAGACGAGCGGGTCATTGAGCTGAACATCGCGCTTAGCAAGTTGCTGAAGGTGTCCAAGCAGTTCTACCTCACAGGGCCCTTCATCAACAGCATTCGGGGTCTGACGGAGCTGGGGTACGACCACACGTTCATCTCCGCCGATTTCAACACCGTGGCGGTTGATGTGCAGACGTTCGGTGTGGATGCCAATGATGACGAAGGCAAACTGGCAATGTTGGCAACTATTGCGCCCCAGTGCGAAGGCGCCACGATCATCTACTGTAAGTCATCCAGCGTTGCTGGCAAGGTAGCCCGCGAACTTGTCCGGCTCGGCTATGGCCAGCCGTTCCAGAGTGAGCATATTGACTGGGTTGCTGAGGAGTTTGACCCGGAGTGGGACTACACCTATGCCCTCAGGAACGGCATTGGTCTGCATTTTGGCGGTCTCCCCAGGGCGCTGCAGCAGTACACCGCCGACCGCTTCAATGCCGGTGACCTTCGGTTCTTACTGTGCACCGCCACCATCATTGAGGGGGTTAACACGGTTGCGAAGAACGTTGTCATTTACGACAACCGTAACGGCACCCGGGGGATCGACAAATTCACCCATGGCAACATCAAGGGCCGTGCGGGCCGGATGGGAATCCATTTCGTTGGCAAGGTCTTCTGCCTGGAAGATGTTCCGGAAGACAACCTGAATCAGGAGGTCGATGTGCCTCTGGGGATTCAGGACGCGGACACGCCCCTCAATCTGCTTGCCAGCGCACAGCCTGATCATTTGTTCGAATACTCCCATGACAGGTTTGAAGCTGCATTCGCGCAGGATCGTTTTTCCATCGACCTGGTCAAGAAGCACTCTTACTTCAGGATGGAACAGTTTGAGCAGCTCTACAGCATGGTAGAGATGCTCAGCGAGGACGACTTCGAGTCCCTCGTGTTTCATTGGTCGCCAGCGCCAGGCTTTTTGACCACCTTGGCAACGATTTGCAGCAAGCTCGTGCCTCGGACGTTTTCCACGAATGGGCTGCAGACCAAAACCCCCGACAACATCCTGGCCAAGTTGACGAACTATCAGAAAGCAGAGAGTTACTCGGACTACCTGAAAGGCCAAATCGAATACACCAAACAGCGGATCAAGGATGATGAAAAGCGGATCAGGATGGGGCAAAAACGGAATAAAGCTGATGAGAAGCTGACCCTTTCTAGCGGGCTCAACAACGACTTGAAGCTAGTGAGCAACACCTTCGGCTACACCATTCCCAAGGTGTTGGGACTGCTGGAAGACGTGGTTCGCTTGCACGCGACCAAGAAGGGCATCCGCAGCACGATTGACTACAGCTACGTCAGGATGGGCTTTGAGAACCTCCATCTGCCGCCAGGTGTGAATGCCCTAGAAGAGATTGGGATCCCCATCCAAACCCTGCACCGCATATCTGAGTTGCTGCAGTTCCCAGAAGGTGCCGGCGTGGATGAGCTGGCTGACTATCTCCGGCAGAACGAGCAGGCTTGGGAGTTTATGGGGTACGTCGACCAGAGCTTCGTCAGGCGTGCGCTGAGTAATGCTTGAGAGAACAGTCAGTGTGATTTCTAGGCTGGGTACCATTGAGTGTGTAAAGCTGCATCCAGGGAATCTTAAATTATGCAGGTGTAATCCTAATATCGGTCGGTTTCATATCTTGTTAACGATTGATCGGTCCAGCGATAGGAATGGATTATCAGCTGTAGGGATGTCGACCGCGCTGTTAACTTCACGTAGCAGGTAACCGTTGAGCGAGCTGGTTTTGCGTGGGCCTTGTACTTTACAGGCCCATATGTTCAGGCCGTTGGGTGTTTTCTGATGTATGTCTAACTTCTCAAATTCACGTTGAACACGCCGCCACATATCGGCGCTGTTACCCGCTCTTGCGTTTCCTGTTTGCTCCGTAACGTAGCGCTGGAAAATGCCCGGAGTGACCAGGAATAAGGTGCCTTTCACGGTGTGAATCTTGGCCTTGCTGTCGTTGATCAATAATCGGTGACTGTGGATTCCTTTGTACAACCACTCAATGAAATTCTCTCCCACGGTAGCGCTGGAGGGAGCAATTGCTGATTCCAGTCCTCCCATTGTCGGTTCATTCTCGACTATCGACTCTTCCAGGATGTCCATCAATTCGTCCAGGTAGTCGAACCCCTGATATGACGGAATGGTGTCGAGTTGTCGTTGTTCACACGCTGTTTTCGCCGGATCTGGGGCAGATTCGCTGGTTTCAGGGGACGGCAGAGGATGATCCACTAAAGGCTCAATGTTGCCACTGAAGCAGTCTGGCCTGGGCTCATCGGCCCAAATCAGGCCCGGCCGCAGGCGAAGAAACGTAAAATGATGCTGCCAGTCCCCGTCTGTGACGGCGGCGCTCCACACCGCTTTCCCTTCACCTGTCGCATCCACCAATCCATGTGATTGCAGCTCATCGAATAAGGCGATATTGGAGGAGGGGATACCATCCACGGATTGAGCCAGCAGGTAGGCACGCAGTTTGTCTGTCGCAGTTTTGCTGACCAACCACAGGTGCTCCTCGGTGAGCCAGCCGGCCGCGCCGGGCTGGTTGAGCTTGAATTCGTTCTTGATCAGGTGGCGCAGCCCCGTCAACAGGTGATGCTGCAGCGAGTGTTTCGGTGCCTGCAAGGCTTTAGCAGGATTGGCCCCGATGTTCTGTGCCGTAGACACCCGGTCGGCTTGCAGTACCAACTCCCCGAGGGTGCCGGCGAGCTCGTAGTGGTCAGCCAGCAAGGACAGCAATTGCCCCCACAAGGCAGGGTAGCTGCTGAGCCAGTCGAGCAGCGCGGGCGTCAAGATCTGGGTATACAGCAGTCCGGCGGCGGCGCCGTGTAGCTGGTAATTCCGGTCGGGGTGGTAGCGGAAGCGGTAAGGCTGGTTCAGGGGGCCGTGCCAGGGGTGCCAGCTTTCACCATTCTGATACTCCACCTGGAGATCAACGGCGATTTTACCAACGTCATGGAGCAGGGCACCGTAGGCAATGGCGGCGCTCCAGGCGTCCGCCTGCGCGGCCTGGTCTTCCGGTGCGGCACCTCTGGGGAGTAGGTGGGACTGGCGCAACTTCAGGCTGCACGCCACCAGTTCCAAGCCGTGGTCGAGCATGCCACCTGGATAAGCATGGTGATGACTTTCGCTGGCCGGGATTTGCTGCACATAGCTGGCGTAACGGCAAATCGGTTCGAGGTAGAGCTCGTCGAACTGTTGTTGGGAGAGGGCCGTGTATTGCCAGATGCGCTCGAGTAGCCTTTTCCGGTGGCCGGCAGCAAGCAGTGATTCTGCCGACAGCGGTTGAAGAAAACCCTCGGCGGCGGGGATGATCTGTTCGGGCACGCCTTTTTGAGGTTTGAGCCACCAGCGTTTCATCGCAGTACCTGACTAACGTTAATGAGGTCCTTTTGCCTTTTCGGATAAGCCTCTTACCCTTGCGCCCCCTTCCATTGACACCATTACCCTTTACCGCCTCGGCCTTTTTCGCGAGTGCGATAATTCGAAGTCTGGCGCGTCGGGTTAGCCGGCCGATCGGCATAGCCGACCCTTTCGAGTGGGGGTAGACTGCCCGGCATCATGTTTATGACCTGGGGCGATGATGACGCTGAGTGGATGCTCTATTGATCGTGTTGCTGGCGGACCGAATTCATGGCACAGATGCTGCCATTCGGTCTGCAGCCAAGCGCTGTGCGAAAAAGATGCCGCGCAGCCAGCGAGACATCTTGTTCAAAATTGGCAACAGCGCGGCGCCTCGCGAAGTGGTGGCGCATCTCTGTCAAAACTTGGCTGACTGATCTGTCACAGAGTTTTGCAATTAATTAGCATGAAATGACTCTTAGATTGGGAATTAATACTCGGATATTGAGTTTGTCTCAGTTACTATCCTCACGTGTCTCATACCTAGGAAAGATTTCTCATGTCCAAACTTGCCGAATTCAAAGCACTGGAAGCGCAGCTGGCCGCACAACTTCAACAGCTGGATGCGATGAAAAACGATTCCGGCCTGAAGCAGGAAATCGAGTTTGAACAGAAGTTGAAGGCCTTGCTGGAAGAGTACGGCATGAGCCTGCGCCAGGTGATCACCATTCTGGACCCGGCCA
This sequence comes from Pseudomonas sp. S32, assembly GCF_016648095.1. Classification (NCBI taxonomy): domain Bacteria; kingdom Pseudomonadati; phylum Pseudomonadota; class Gammaproteobacteria; order Pseudomonadales; family Pseudomonadaceae; genus Pseudomonas; species Pseudomonas sp. S32. The sequence continues at coordinate 71,548 of NZ_JACVVF010000003.1, read as the reverse complement.
AGGGCGTGAGCGTGAGTGCCGCAAGCGTGTCGAGCGGCGCTAAGCGCAAGCCGCGCGACGTCAAACGCTACAAGAACCCGCACAGCGGCGAGGTCGTGGAAACCAAGGGTGGCAATCACAAGATCCTCAAGCAGTGGAAGCAGGAGCACGGCTCGGATACCGTCGAGAGCTGGCTGGAGTAATCGACTCCGCATTAGCGGTCGATACCGGCCCTGCCGAAAAACAAAGGCCCCAAATCGGGGCCTTTTTGCTGGTTGAAGGAAATCACGCCGTGAGTCGCTCCGGCGCTTCTGTGGTGCGGTCGGCCTGCAGTGCCAGCAGGAACTCCGAGGCCTCACGGGCTTGGCCACTGGCGCGGAAAATCGCACGCTTGTCTTCCTTGAGGATCTTCAGCCAGGAGGCCAGGTACTCCTCGTGGCGCAATTCTCCCTGGGTGGCGGTCAGTGCGCAGAGAAACGCTGCACCCATTTCCGCGACCAACTCCTCGAAAGCGTAGGCTGCGGAACCGAAAGCGTGCCCGCCGGTGATGCCGTCGCGATTCAGGCGCGATCGATGACCCGACCAGTGAGTCAGCTCGTGTAGGGCAGTCGCATAGTAGCTGCCGACGTCCTCGAACTGGGCTTTGGTGGGCAGTTGGATGCGATCGCGCAGCGGCTGATAGAACGCGCTATCGCCGTAGCAATGCTCGATCTGCGCGCCGCTGGCTAGCAGCAGTTTCTCGGCCGGGGCATGGTCGGTAAATGCGAGCGGCTCGTTGTCCTCAGTGGGGCCTGGCTCCTCGTCAGGCAAGCCTTCGGTCTGCTCGATGTTGAACAGGCAGTGCGTGCGCAAGAGGGCAAACTGCACCATCTTGATATTGCCCTGGTCATCGCAAACGACCTGGCCGTCCTCGTCGTGCGCCTCCTTGCTCATCGGTTTGTACAACACCGCGAGGGTGGATTGCTCGCCCTTGCGCACATGGCCGCCAGCTTTGCGTGCCTGGTTGAAGGTCAGCCAGCGATCCTGGGTGAAACCTCGCAGGCGCGCCTCGGCCCACAGCAGTGGAATGTTGATGCCGGCATAGGGCCGCCGGGTGATGGCGTTGATGGGAAAAGGGGAGTCAGAACTTGAACCGGTGGTGGTCCAGGGTTTGATCCAGGGGATCACGCCTTGGCTCAAGGCGCTGACGATCTTGTTGGTGACATCCAGGTAGATATCGGACATGGCGTTCTCCGGGCATGTAGGGGAACGCTGCCCGGCCGGGAAGGGTTCCCGGTGGGGTAAGTGAGGCAGTAGCGTGCTGCAGGGTTAGAGGGCGGCGATATCTACTACGATCTCGCCGGGTAGCCGGATGAGCAGAAAAGGCGGGCCTCTGCGTGGCGTGATGCGAGCCAGCTGAAGCTGCGGCAGGTGAGCAGATACTGAAGTGCCGTTTTGCCGTAAGCGGTCGAGTTGCAGCTCGATGGGACAGTGTGAAGCACGCGGTGCCGAAGTCAGCACGCTGTTGAGCAGGTCTGCCAAGCGCAGGCCTGACTGTCCAATCGGTTCCTCGCCTGTGGCAGGTTCAATGAACTGCTGCCAAACGCCTGGGCTCAGCACCACCGCATCCGAAAAGCGCTTCATCCTGGACATTGGGACCTCCGCGTAGCTGATCTCGCGACACCTCATGTGAGGTTTGTGCATGGATCTGCTCAAACCGAGCAAGGCATTGAGCAGGGTGCGTCCATGTATTAAACCGCGCTTGGACGTGAGGTCAATCTCCGGCCATACCCTCAATAGAGGGCTCTATCCAGGGAGTTCCAGCGAAGACTTCCGGCCTTAAATTCCTGACAAACGGCGATCTTCAATCGACTCAGGAATGATGCGAAAGGCGTCCAGAGCAGCCCGGTTAAGGTGCCGCTCTGGATACGCGAGGTCCTGGCTTATGCGTTCAAGATTTGCCTGCGAGATCAACTTCGGCCGCCAGGTACAGGTGCGTGGAAGTGGCTTCCACCACCAGCGATCCTGCGGTGCCGCGAAGGCTGGCGAGGACAGGATCATCGATGTCGAAGTACTCGGCAAAATCATCGCCGCCGAATTCATCGCAGGCGCGATTCCACCAGGTGTCGAAATCGTCGACGTTGGGGTTGCAGCCAGTGGCATAGGCCACGCGTTTGCGGCCACCACCATCCGGTTTGCTTTCGCCGATCTCGGACATGAGGTAAACACCGTGGTCCTTCACCAATATCACTCTGCAACCATTGATACCGGCCTTGGCCAAGACGGCGTGAAGTTCAGTGCCTGTGAAACGCAGCATGATGAGATCCTCCAGAGGGTGCGGAGGAACGCCACCCTGTGTGGGAGAGTTCCCAGCACTGGAATGGATGTGAGTAGGGTGCATCGAAGACGCAGGCTCAGTGAGCCTGGGGGATTAGAAAGCGTTCATCACCAGGGAACGGTGACCATGCGAGCTGCCGAACGCGAATCGCATTTCGGGGTAACCATCACATGCGTGACGTAGCCTCAAAGGTTATGGCCACCTGGGGTGCTGGATAACCAGCGATTGCAAAATTGGTTTACCAAGCGAACCGATGTAGCGTCAATGGCGCTTTTCGGTGGAGGCAATGTTCGCGATCCAATGAGCGCCACCGGCGATAATCCGGGTTGTTCAAGTGATCAACGGTCATGGAATTCAGCGACAGAGGAGTAAGCTAAAGCTTGGATCCAAGTTAACGGTAGTGGTTTAGCCGCAAGCCCGGTGACGGGTAAGGGAGGCAATCAAATGTCGACTCTAGCTTCTGCCAGTTCCGGCCGGACCGGTCTCGGCAGGTTTCTTATCCGCACTGCGGTTAGTGCTGGTCGAACGATGCGGCGGCTCGAAACGAAAGTGCTGCACTCCAGCATATTGGTTTCAGTACCTTGCAAGCATCGGCGATTTGGCTTGCAGCTTATCAAGCTGCTCCTCGTCCTTGCGGTTGCGTCAGTCGCACTTTTCCTGGCGATCGGAATGGTTGCTCTCTGGGCCATGGCGGCACTGCCCATTACGGCATCCGGTGATGAGGAACCTGGTGTGCATCAGGTCAGTCACCCACAACATCAACACAAGTATCCAGAACTGTATGACGAGTACGGGTCGCTCAAGTAGAGTCTCATTTGAGTTTCTGGACACCTGCCATTAGCTGTGTTGAGCCTCTTCCTGCTTGTGTCTGAGCCGCCTCTGTTCCACGAGTAAGAAGGGTCTGGATAGCACTTCCCACGTTATATCCCGCCCAACTCATTGCACCGATAAAGATCATCGGCAGCAAAACAAACATTGCGCCCATGACGTACTCGATCACCTGCGCGGTGACCGTTCCGTCCATGAAGCCTGCTGTCGGCAACGACAACAGCGCCTGGTCTGTGATCGATACCTGGTTGTACAGAGTTTCCAGCATGCTCGAGTCGATCCAGCGCGCGAGCTCCCACCAGAACGTCAGCATGTGCAGCGTGAACAGCGCGAATGTGATCGTCATGAGCGCCTTGAGCTGGTAGGTGCTGATCAGCAGTACCAGCGGCAAACTGATGATCGTACCCATGATCATAAAAGCCTGGACCATCGGCAATGCCGCGCGTAACGCATTCATTGCCGGGAAGTTGCTGAACGAGCCCAGCGCAAGGCCGGTGTTGGTGGCCAGGTTGTTGAGCCCTTGCGTCAACGAACCGCCGCGTGCACTGCTGCCGTAGTCCTGGAACACCTGCCCAGGTGTCATGCTCAATGACTGCTGCCGTGGGCTCACCAGCTCGCGCAAGGTGGCGTCTTCGACCTCCGCAGAGGTGTGCCCCGTCAGCCAGCCGCGCAGTTGCGATAGCAGTGATGGATCGACCTCGGCTACCAAGCGATCGCGCAGTCCGATCGTGCCGTCGTCCCACCACTGCTTGCAGGTGGGGTAGCCGGCGCCGTTGTCGAGCCGGGGCAGGGAGGTATCCCGCGTCTCGTCGTACGGCCAATCGACTCGGGGCATTCGCGAGCGGTCGGTATCGTAGTAGCCCGGTGTGTTGAGCAGGTACGTCGAGCCAATCCAGGACGCGTCGTAGCTCTGCGACTCGTCCAGCTCGGGGCGATTGGTGAACAGCCTCGAGCGCGAAAAACCGTAGCAATCCCGGGTGAAGTCGGCAACTTCCTGTAGCAGCACCTGGTCGTTGATCCGCGAACTGTCGATCTCCATGCGCATCGCACGGATGTCGGGCGCGCACGGAATCGATGCGGTCGCCGCGGCGGTGATGCCCTTGCTCATGGCATGCACGAGGAACCACCACACCGGCACGTTCGATGACTTCTCGCCGATGGTGTTGAAAGTCGTGGCCCAGGCCGTGTCGGCGGGCTTGGCCATTGAGACCCCACAGCGCTGGCTCGCGGCATCGTCGAAAGTCAGGGAGGACAGGTTCAGCGGGAAGAACGGCATGCAGCCGAACAGAATGACCACGTAGCTCATCCACAGCCGGTTCTCGACGCGAGGGATCGACAGCAGGCCCTTGTTGCCTTCGTCAGCACCCTGTTGGCGGGCCGACAGCCATTCCTGCAGGATGACCGCACCGAAGGGAGCGGCGAACAGCCCGGTGTCCACTAGCGTATTCCAGATGCCGTTGTTGATGATCCAGGCCAGCAGCGACAGATAGTACTCAAGGTAACTGTTGGTGCTCATGTTCATGACTGCCCCTCACACGCGAGACAGTTCGACCAGGATGATCGAGCTGAAACCGATCAACCCGAGACGCTTTAGCCGTTGCTGGTCCACAGGCGAAGGCCGCATGCGCAACGCTGCGGCCCAACCGGTGAAGATCAGGGTGTACAGCAGGATGCGCCACCACGCGAAGTAGGCGGTAGTCGCCCGCGTGGGTGCGAGCCAATCCAGTTGGGCGGCGGGCAGTTGAAGTGCCATCCAGCCAATCAGCAACATGATCAGCATGGTGCCGAGGATCAGCAGCACGCGGGCGATCATGGACCTCACAGAAATCGGCATCATGGCGTGCTCCTCTCTTGTTCAGCGCGGCGCAGTCGGTCCTGTATCGGGTCGCGCTGATCGATGCTGCGTGAGGCGTCGGCGCCACCGGCGTGGCGATCGAGGACCAGGCTGGCGGTATTGGTGGCCAGCGACTGGCGTACCTGCAGCTCGGTTTGCAGCAGGCGGATCTCGCGTTCCAGGGTTTCCACGTTGCTGTTGAGGGCGGTAGTGGCGGGCTGCGCCGATGCCACGTTCGGTTCGTGGCTGCCGGCGAACAGCGTGCGCTGCAACAGCATCGCCTTGTAGATCACGCTGGACAGCGCGGTTTCACTGGCCAGGCGCCGGGCCAGCAAGTTCTGGTCGGGGTCATCGCGCAGCCCCTCGATGACGCCGCGGGAGACCTGCAGCAAGGGGCTGGAAACTTTGCCGAGGTTCTCTGGGGTGGGCTGATTGGCGCCCGAGACCATGCGCTGCAGGCCTTCCAAGTGTTCCGTGTAGGTTTCCTGTATCAGCGGCGACAGGCCCGTACCGGCGGTTACGCGCAGCGTCTCGCAGTCATCGCAGGTTTCCACCTCGGTTTCACCGAGCACCCGTGTCGCCCATTCAGAGGCCTCCTCGGGGCTCGACCAGGCCTGGCAGATGGCGCCATTCTGGCAAGCCGAACCGAGGGCGGAGGTGTCCTCGACGGATCGGTTGTGCAGCAGGTTGTAGCCGGCCTTAACCACATCCGAAGTCACCCGGATGGGTTGCTGTCCATTACCCCCCGCTTTCTGACCGCCTACCCAGCTGACGCCGTTATTGCCGTTGTTCGACTCGGTATCCTTCACCGCCATTACGGCATCGCCGCCGGACTGCTCGAGGTTGTGCTGCATCTCCTGGTTCTGGGCCAGCGCACCCCATCCGGCCTGGTCGACCTTGTCGGCCATTTTCGCGGCCATTGCCTGGCAGGTGAGTTTGGAACGATCGAAGTCGATGCGCCCCTGCAGTACGCCATTGCTCAGCAGCTCATACAGCCCGGGGTTGGCGCGCTGGATGATCATCGCTGGCAGCGACATGACCGCCTGTGTGGCGTTCTGAATGACGTTGCCCATGATCTGCTGGAAGCCCTGGGTGGCGCCATTGAGCTGGTTCTGCAGGGTGTTCGAGAGATTCATGTTTCCGCACATCATGTTGGCGCGCCAAGACATGCCCACGCCGAGGCCATTGGGTCGGTAGAGTGAGGAGGGTGCTCCCGCCGCCGAACCGCCGCCTATGGTGTACATCACACGGTCGTCCAGGACCGGCGCCTCGTCACCGAGGTGGTACCCATTGTCAGCGGCATGGCCTGCGTCACATATGAGTAAGCACACCAAACCGAGCGCGAGGTTTTTCATCACTGGCCTCCATCAAAGTCGATGCTGAACAGAAACGTCTGACCCATACGCTGGCAGCAGCGGTAGGGCCGCCACAGCGACCAGGCATAGGCGCCGTCGGCGCTCTGGATCGTTGGGCTGGGGAAGATGGCGCAGGTGTTCTGGATTACCGGGACAAGCAACTGCCAGCGGTGGTTGTTGGCGTTGTTTTCCATCACCGGCAGCGGCGGCCAGTAGCCGGGAGCCGGCATAGGCTGCAGAGGTAGATAAACGTGCGGCTGGCCGACGCGGGTAATGAAGTCGCTGGCGCGCTGGGCCATCACGGCAGCCGCCTTGAAATCATCAGGCTGCACCAGAAAGCCGTGTCGCGGATACACGCTGCCCCACATGTCTCCGAGTGCCTGGTTGCCGATCTCGCGCATTCCCGGGACCAGTGCCTGTGGGTAGACGGACTCGGGGATCGCTTGGCGCCACGCCAACGGGTCGAGCGTGCTGAGGTAGTAGGGCGCAAACGGTACGGCTCCGCTTGAGCACGCATAACCGAATGTATGCGCGAAAGCTGTGAGGGCTGCCCCGCCGGGATGGCCAATGCCGTCGACATTCTTGAACCTGGGCAGGTTATCGCGCTGCGGCGAAGGCGTGATCAGGTTGCCACCTCCTTGCGACGCCGGCGTCGGCGCCGACAGCGCCGACATCTCGCTCCAGGGATTGGCGCCGGTGTCGGCATAGCTCGATACCACCAGCTCGGGAATGAAGTGACGGATCTTCGGTGAGGTTCGCACCGTGCAGCCGAACGGTGTGCACAGCAGCCAATAGCAGATGCCGACGACCCGGTACTCCAGGCACTGCAGCGAAGTGACGGAGGCGATGACGGTAGGAGTGGTCAATGCTAGGCACTGCTCGGCGGCCACCAGCAAAACAGTGGCGGTGAAGGCACGGCCACGGCGAGCCTTTCTGGATTTCGGCGCTTTGCTTCGAGTGAAGACGGTGACGTTCATGGGCAACGCTCGGCAGGTGGCAGCGGTGTGCATCCATGCGCCAAGTTTCAGCATCCCGTATTCGAGGCAGTTGGTGGGCGGACAAACCGCGGCCAGGACGATCGTTTTAGGAGGTAGCCGGCTAAAGGGAGCTGATAAGGCAGCATGGCAGGAGTACAAATGTACTCATGTGTCGCGCTATCGAATGTTGTGCGCGATGGGGCCGAGGTGGTCGTTTGGCGTTAGAAATAGGAGCAGGGTATGGGCGAGCGCACTCTTTGGGGATGCTAGACGCCGGTGGAGCGCTCACCCAGCAGGCAGTTGACGTTTGGCGGGAGTTCCGCGCCGCTGAGGTAGGCCCGGCATCTGAGGCGGAAGTTGTCCGGCAGCGATTATTGGCTGATACCCTCTAGCATGCAGCTGTGGACTTTCAGCTGATCAAGTCCGGCCAAGCCGTCCATACCTTTCATTGAACAGCCAAAACTGAGGATGCTTTGAGATGGGGAATAGACCACCGATTCTGTATCCAGACCATCCAATGTTTACCGATGCGGCGGAAGCGCTGAAGAACTATCACGAGGCCCAGGCCGCTGGTGCGCCGCCCCTTGAGGTCGAGCGGCTCCGCCAGATTGCCGAGTCGCAGTATCAGGCTGTGAATGAATACCAGCTCAGAGCGCTAGGTCGCCTTGGCGGCCGTGGTGGCCCTGCTCACTAACCGGCTCAATCAGCTCTGGCCCTTGATTGCGCACGTTTCCGACTGCCTTGCCGACCGGATACCATCGAAAATCCTCTGCCGGGCGGCATCCCGTCTCTACGATCGCCGCAGCGCGTTCGGGCGATGTGCCTGGGTCCAACCATTCCCTAGCTACCTCAGGTGCAAGCACCAAGGGCTTCCTGTCGTGGATGTCGACCAAGCCTTGATCTGCAGCTGCCGTGATAACCACGAATCCATCGTGGTCGTTCGGTTCGATTCCCTGGTGCACCTGCGCAAGTGCGCCAAAGAAAAGCGGGCCGCCGTCGGCGCTCGTGATGTAGTACGGCTGCTTTCGCTTGGGGTCGGCTGAGTCCGGGATCCACTCGAACCAGCCATTTGCAGGGGCTAGGGCTCTACCGCCTGGCCACAACCCCTTGAAAAACCTCCCCGTCATCACCGTTTCTGCTCGAGCATTGATCGGGTCGGGACGTTTCCCCTTCGCCCAAAATGGCGACCATCCCCATTTGACGCGATCCACACTCAGGCCTTCACCGATCTGGCGAATGATTTCGACACGCGTCGAAGGCGCCACGTTGAAGCGACTGATTGGCTCGTGGTCGTATCCATTGATCACCACCAGGTCCAGCGATAGCTGGCGCAGGTAGTGATCCATCGACTCATACATCGAGTACCGTCCGCACATAACCCGCCTCTCGCTTGTCAGAATTTTCATCGCCCAGGATTGACCGGGCACCCAATGCCATATTTACTGTATATGCATACAGTTTGCATTGGACCTTCCATCATGACCATCACATTCTTGGGCGTGCCCACCGGCGGCACTGAACCCTTACCCCTGTATTCGTTTCACGTCCCTGCCGGCTTCCCGTCGCCTGCAGCGGATCACTTGGAAGGCCATATTTCCCTCGATGAGCTATTCGACCTCCGCGCGCCGCATGTGTATCTGGTGAAAGTGGAGGGCGATAGCATGCAGGGCGCCGGCATCTATTCTGGGGATATCGTCATCGTAGACCGGGGGCGAGAAGCGGAGCATGGCGATATCGTTATTGCGGCCGTCAACAGCGAACCGGTATGCAAAAGGCTTCACCGTCGTGACGGAGTGGTAATCCTCAAGTCGGAGAACACAGCGTATCCCCCACGCTACATCATGGAAGGTGACGACCTGGTCGTTTGGGGTGTGGTTCGGTACAGCGTCCGTGATCATGCGCAGTGACCCGGTATTCGCGCTCATTGATTGCAATAGCTTTTACGCAAGCTGTGAGCGCGTGTTCCGGCCGGATCTGGCGAAGACGCCGATTGTCGTACTGAGCAACAACGACGGCTGTGTGATCGCCAGGTCTTACGACGCGAAGCCCTACGTGAAGATGGGTGAGCCTTATTTTCAGGCGAAGGACAAGCTCCGCCGACACGGCGTCGTGGCGTTCAGCAGCAACTACGCTTTGTACGGCGACATGAGCGAGCGGGTTATGACGCTGATCGAATCGATGGTTCCGGCGACTGAGGTCTATAGCATCGATGAATGCTTTGCTGACCTATCCGGCATTCCTGAAAACCTGACCGAGTTCGGGCGAAAGGTTCGATCGAGAATTTTCCAGTGCACGGGCATCCCGGTCGGTGTAGGTATCGCCAGCACAAAGACGCTCGCCAAGCTGGCTAACCATACGGCTAAACGCCTCCAGGCGCAGACCGGCGGAGTGGTGGACATCACTGAGCCGTTCAAGCGCGATTGGGTGCTGCGCAATACCGAGGTGAAAGAGGTATGGGGCATTGGCCGGCGGATGACAGCTCACCTCGAAGCGATGGGCATCCGGACGGCCATGGACTTGGCCAAGGCCGACGCGTGGACACTTCGGCAGAAGTTCAGCGTGGTGGTGGAAAAGACTGCCCGCGAACTGGGCGGCACGCCATGCCTTGAGCTCGATGAGGCTGAACCACCCAAACAAGAAATTTGCTGCAGCCGGATGTTTGGCAAGCGGCTAACCGAGCTGGCGCCAATCAAGCAAGCCGTGGCCACCTACGTCGGGCGAGCGGCGGAGAAGCTCCGCTCCCAAGGTTCGGTGTGCAAGCGCATGCGCGTGAGCATCCGCACGGGGATGTTCAATCCGGACGAGGCCCATCACGCCCAGGGCGCTCTGGTGGAGCTGCCATACCCAACCTGCGACACGCTACTGATGACCAGATTGGCCACCGACGCAGTCGCGCGGGTCTTTCGGCAGGGGTTCCGGTACAGCAAAGCAGAGGTCCTGCTGATGGACCTGCGGCAGCCCGGCGAGTTTTCAGAGGATTTGTTTGCGCTGAAGCAATCAGTTGCATGTGACCGGCTGATGCAGGTGATGGACAACATCAACGAGCGCTGGGGAAGGGGAACGATGCGTGCCGGTAGTGTGCCGGTGGCGCCAGAGTGGGGGATGAGGAGGGAAATGATGAGCCAATCCTTTACGACCAGGATCGATCAGTTGTGGAGGGTCAAATGCTGAACCTTCCTGCGGCGTGGCTGGTTGAACTGAATGATCAGACGGAGCTTCAAGCTGCTCCGTACGGCCGTGCGTTGGTGCTGAACGAGATGGCGTATGCCGACCATCGCCGGCAGGAGATCAGCGATGAGGATTTGACGGAGATGCTCGAGCTTGCGGACGCAGGCAGGGAATGGGCTTTGCTCGAGGATTAGGAGGGTTGGCTCGGGACGGCCTGGGGAGAGGGAGGCGGCAGTCAGTACCGAAACAGGAGGGCGCCCATATCAGCGTGTGGAATCCGCACAGATGCATGGCGCAGGCCATCACCTTACCGCTGATGCGGGAGTGATTATGACATGCCACGCAGGCGATCAATCTCCGCCGCGACCTGTAGGGCAGCCTCCAGCTCGGACTGCTGGTGCTCTTCCATCAAGCGCCAGCGTTGGGCTTTTTCTTCGGGCTCGGTCATGGCCAACGCGAGGTACAGGCTCGGCGGCACAGCACGGAACAGCGTTTCCAGATTCTTCGACAGGACCACGCCCTCGGTGTATTTGCCCGAGGCCTTGCTCGCGGAAAGTAGCAAAGCTTTCTGCGCTGGCGTGAGCTTCTTGAATCGGGCGATCTCCTCGATTTCCGCAGGCGGCATGTTCAAGCAGATCCACCACTCGATCATGTTGAGCATGGTCTGCGCCGCGTCGGGCAAGTCGGCCATGTTCTGTGTTGCTAGCCAGAACCAGGCCCCGAGCTTGCGCCACATCTTCGTACCCTTGACTACAAAGGGTGCCAGCAGCGGGTTCTTGGTGATGATGTGGCCTTCGTCGGTAACCATGATGATCGGTCGCCCCAGGTACTGATCGCGCTCGGCGATGTTGTTCACCGTGTTCATCAGGCTGATGTAGCTGATCGACATCTGCGCCTCGTAACCCTCACGGGCGTACGTGGCGAGGTCGACGATCGTTACGTCGCTCTCCGGCCAGGGTGTGCCAGGCCGGTCGAACAGGGCGCCCTCGAACCCCTGGCAGAATAGGTCGATGGACTCGGCCATCTCCTGCGCGCGCTCGCGACGTTTGTCGGGCAGATGGGTGTCGCTGGCGACCTTACGCAGGGCATCGCGGACATGACGGGTCAGCACCTGCTGCTCAGTCGTCGCGCAGAGTCGGGCGGCATCGAGGATGCACTCGCGGATCAGGCTGCGGTCCGCCCGGGTCAGGCGCGCCTCTTCCTTGGCTTCGCCGCCGGTTATCATCAGCCGCGCGGTGATCTCCAGCTCGCCCAGCACGTCGCGCTGCTCATCACTGTCCGACGCGGCCTCATCCAGGTCTTCAGTCGACAAGCTGGCGACCTGGTCCGGATGTTCGATCAGGCGCCAGGCATGGGCAAACGGCGCCAGGCTCACATCACTGCCCGGTTTGAGCTGAACCTTATTGACGGACAGCCCGAGGGTGGCGAAGTAGTTGCCCTGCAGGCCAAAGGAGTTGCCCGCTTCGACGATGAACAGCCGCGGCCGGTACACGGCCATGACCTGCATCAGGATCGAGACCAGGGTGGCCGACTTGCCGGCGCCCGTCGGGCCAAACAACAGCAGGTGGCCGTTCATGGAGCGGTCAAAGCGCGACAGTGGGTCGAACGACAGCGGCGCGCCACCGCGGTTGAAGAAGGTGATGCCCGGGCTGCCGGTACCGATGCTGCGTCCCCAGAGCGGCAGCAGGTTGGCGACGTGCTGAGCAAACAGCAGCCGGGTGTACCAATTGCGTGTGTCCCGCGCCGGGTTGTAGACCATCGGCAACCAGCGCAAATAGCTGTTGCACGCGGCCACTTCATCGCCCTCGCGCACCGGTTGTAGGCCGGCACCGAGCAGCACATTGGCGGCCTGGATCGAACGCTGGCGCAGCTGCTGTTCATCGGCGCCGCGCAGGTACAGCGCCAACGTGCCACGGTACAGCTTGTGCTGGCGACCAATCAGCGCGCGGGCTTCTTCCACGTCCTGGCGGGTCTGGGTCGAGGCGAGGTTCTCGCCGATGGCTTTGCGCGTCAGGCGATTGAGTTGCTCCTCGAGCACATCCTGGGGCGTGATCACCAGAGTCAGGCTCAGCACCGCCTGCTCGGGCAATTGATCGAACAAGGCGTTCAACGCCTCGCCTTTGCGCGTCTCACCGGTCAACTGGCCGATATGCGGCGGTCTACGCAGCTTGTCGACCACCATCACGGCGTGGGGCTGCTGATCGAAGTACCACAGACCCTGCTCGCTATCGGAGCGCGGTTCCTGGAAGAACAGCCGCTCGGCAAAGTCGTGGTCAAACGGCAGCGGCAGCTCCTCGCCGTCATCCATTTCCGGATAAGGCACACGTCGATAGAACGCGGCGGGGGATTCGCCGATGAGGGCAGGGGCTGGGTTGAACCAAGGCAGCAACCAGGCGTAGAAATCACGCCCGGTCAGGCGTCGAGGGCTGACCCCGCACGCCTGCAGCGAGGCCACCAAGCGGTCGCAGGTGCGGTTCAACAGCTGGACCGGGCTCTGCCCATCCTCGTCAGCCTGCTCCCCCAGCCAGCGGTAGACCACCAGGCGAATCCGCCGATTGCTGCCGCGCCAGGGCAGGTGAGACACCACATGGTCGTCGAACAACCCGCCCGGCTTGCCGACGGCGTCGAGGTGGCGTTGCATCGACGTGAGGAAGGCCTCGGTGAACGGCGTACCTCGCGCGCGCGGCGCGATATAGCGTTCCAGGCGTTCAAGGTACGGGGTGAAGTCACTGTCGTCCTGGCAGAAGAACTGCACCACCCAGGGCGCTTGGTCGAACTCGTCGAAGCTGTCTTGCAACGCATCTTCCAGCGCATCGCGCGCTGCCATTAGCCATTCGGGCTCGCGACCCTCGGTGCCGATCGGCTGCAGCTCGAACACGGCGCCCACGGAACGGTTGTCATCAAGCAGAAAGCACTGTCCCTCTTCCAGATACTCGACCCAGGGCACGTGGTCGGTGAAGCTGGGGTTGTGCGCATACTGGGCGGCCTCGTCGGCCAGGGTGGCGCGCCGGCGCTGTGCCGCGCGCCAGGGCTTCCAGCGGGACGGATCGCGACTCGCGTCATCAGCCATCACAGATCGTCCAGGCGCTCGCCGGGCAGCGCGTACTGGACCTTCTCGTACAACGGGAACACGGTCGAGTAGCCAGGCACCGGCGTTTGTTGGGTACCTGCCAGATGCGGGTAGACGTACATGACCAGGTCTGGATTGGGCAGACGTGGGAACTGGGCACGGATCTCATTGGCGGCGGTGCGCGTATAGGCGCTCTGGTCGTTGATCAGGCGTTCGGGATCAAGCACCGGTCGACGCAGTTCGCCACGCGCCTCCAACAGCTGTTGCTGAGTACCGACCGAGCCACCGCCGTTCCAGATATCAAGCATGGTGTGATCGCCGTGGGGCAGCATTTCTTCCTTGCTGGTGGAGCAGCCGGCCAGGTGCAGGCCGAGCAGCAGGCTAATCCAGATCCAGTACCGAGACGGATGGGCTTTCATGGTTCACTCTCCGGCCTTTGGGTTCGTAGTCGATGCTGATCTCGTTGTCCAGGTGCAGGGCCACTTTGGCCCCGGGCGGCACGTAGATGGCGGCGAAGGCTTCGCCGTAGAGCTTGTTGATCCACTCACGGATGTCGCCAATGCCACCGCTGATCACCGAGTTCAGCGCGCTGTTGCCGCTGTTCTGGCTCAAACCCAGGCTGCCGCTGGCCGAATTGATGAACGAGGTGTTGGTCTGCTCGCTGCCCAAGGCTGCGGCGAAGCCGGCGCCGGCCGCAGTGATCAAGCTCTGGCTGCCCAGATACTGCTGGGCGTTGGAGCGGCGCTCGCCGGAAATGCAGGGAATGCCGTACGGGTCGGAGATGTAGCCCAGGCTGCCACGGATCTTCTCGGTGTCCGAGGTCTGGGTGCTGCTGCGATTGCGGCTGACGATCTTCTGCGGCTGCGGCACCGTGCGGACAGTACCGTTGCTGAAGACGAAGGTGATCGATTCGACCTGGCCGCGCACGCAGGACAACGTCCAGTCACCGGCGGCGGTGCCGCTCATGACCGCGCCGACCACGTCCGGCAGGTCGATGCCGTTGGCAGTGAGGTTGTCTGTCCCTACCAGCACCTTGAACGGATAGGGATCGTTCACTGTGCCGTCCACCGGCACCCGGCCAATGAGCGCGGTCATGGCGATCGAGCCCATCAGCGTCGAATTCTCGGGGATTGTGTAGACGGGACGGGCACCTTCGGTACGGTCCTGGGCGTTCTCTAGGTTACGTTCGCCTATAGCGACGGCACGCAAGCGGTCCTGGCCACGGTCGATAGCGTTGTTGTCCAGACCGTGCAGGTCCTTGAACTTTGAGGTCAACGACGACAGCGGACCATCAGCTTTGCTGGTTTCCTCTTGCCCGGCGTGTGCATTCGACGGCTCGATCCACTGCACCGCATCTGCCGGTGCCTGAGGCCCTGCAAACTGCTGCTCGTCGCCTGGCTCGAGACCGAAGCCCGCGGGAACATCTGACTTCACGGCTGGCTTGCCGGTGAGCTGGTCCTTGAGCCTGGAGAGCAGCCCCTGGGTCTCGCGGTGCTGCTGCTCGGCTTTCTGCCGAGCATCGTTGGCCTGCTGGCGCTGCTCGGTGACCTGTTGGGTGACGCTGCTCAGCGTGCTCTGGATGCGCGTGTCGATGTTGCCTTCGCGCGTTCGCAGTCGGTTGTTCTCGGTCTGCAGGGCATCGTTGCCTTTCTTCAGCGTCTGCATCTCGCTGCGCATTGCCTTGACCTGGCCGATCAGCGTGGCAACGGTGTCGCGCGGGGTGTCGCCGGCGATGCCCAAGGCTTTGGCCTGTTCCGCGCTGAGCGTGGCATTCTCCGGATCGTGAGTGGGCTGGCCATCCGGGGCGGTCACCCAGGACTTGATGATGATCAGCACGATGCCCAACAGGACCGCAGGCACCAACCATTTCAGCAGGCCGTTAGCTTTCATGATCGGCAGCCTCCGGTTTTGGCGGGGGCAACAGCAGCGCATGCTTCAGGTCGCCGCCGCGGGTGACGAGGTAGGCCACGGTGGTATCTTCGGGCGTGCCGGTCAGACCGAGGTCCGTGTGCTGGAAGGTTGCGGCGTACAGCGTGGCTTGCAGGTGGCGCGGGTCCAGCACCACCTTGCCAGGACCACGATTCACGATCTTCACCGCCGTCACCCAGTAGTCGCCCAGCCGCCAGGCCGCGAGGGCCTTGATCGAAACCCGTTCGGTGGGCAGCAACGCACTGAACGCAACGGCGTCGCTCAGCGGCACCCGTCGCACACCGGGCAGTGGTGCCACGGTACGCAGGGGCGCATAGAGGTTCTGCGCTGCATAGCGGGTGAGCACCACCGGTACCGGCGTCGCTGCCGGTGCCGTCTCCTTCGCAGCGTCCACGTCCGATTCCGGAGCCTGGGCCACGATCTTGACCGGTTCCAGCGCCTCGTTGCCCTCAAGCGCCTCGATGTCGATCAGGATGATGTCGCCTGACTTCACCGACTGCAGTTGCAGCCGGGTAGGGGGAAGGGCTTCTGCAGCGCGAATATACACCGTGCCGCCGACGGACTGCACACGCAGCTTGCCGGCGATCGTGCCCGGCACCCCCACGCGAACATCCTCATCCAGCATCAGGACGCGCTCCTGGCCCACCATAAGTGGAACGGCCAGCGGCAGGCGATCCCAGTATTTGACCTCGACCGCACCGACTGCAGAGCACCAGCCTGCGGCTATCGCCAGCATCATGATCAAGACACGCATCATCCCGCACCTCCAGGCAGCGTCAGCTTCTGCGGTGTGCCTTCGTAGCAGTCCAGGGCCAGGCCCCACTTGTTGTGCTCGGGGTCGACGTCGAAGCGCACCACCCGTAGCGGATAGCGCACCACCACGCGTTTCACTGGCTCTGCGGCGTAGTACTCGTCGGCGTTGAGGTCGAGCTTCACCAGCCAGCTGTGCTTATCCAACTGCTTCACCCGCAGGTCGGGGTCGTCGCTGTAACCGCGGCCCAGCACCTCGTATACGCCGCGCACACGGCCGCGCAGTTCGCCGGCAGCCTTGCGGTACTCGAAATCACCGTCGAAGAAGGTCTTGCACGTCGGTGTCAGGTAGGGCTGCAGGGCAAAGATGGCGCGGTGGTAATCGACTTCGCCGTCGGTGGGCCAGCGGTTGAGCTGGCCAAAGATGTACAGCGCAAAGGCGTAGATGTTTTCTGGGGGTACATCCCACCACTTGCGCGTGCTGCCAGAGCGCAGATCAGGCGGTACGTGAATGGTCAGCTCGGTAGGGGAGTACTGCCAGCCGTACCACAGCCCGCAGCACAGCAGTGCCAGGATCGAAACGGCCAGACGCAGGCTGAAGATATGTGCCTGCTGCGCATCCACCTTGTTGCGAAAGCGGCTCATGGGGCGGTCCTCACATGTCGGCGCGTGCGGCGCACTGTCCACGGTCCCGAATGGAGGATCAGCTGATGAGTGCCGATGCCCCAGTGCACCGCCAAGTGCCACTGTAGACGGCGGTACAACCAGGTTTCGGGGCGGGCGCGCTTGGCCCGGCGCATCAGCTTGCCGCCGCTCAGCAATACCAGCGCCATGCAGATGAACATGCAGGTGGGGAGGGTGGCGATGGAGGCGGTGGCCACCGCCAGTGGTGCACCGAGGATCACACCCAGGCCGGCGCCCACGATCAGTGCGACCCACATCTCGTCGTTGGTGAGCCCGCGCAAAACGGCCGGGTCACGGTTGAGGCGCTCGGGGAGGAAGGTCAGCGTGCCGTCAGGCAAAGTGGCTGGGGCGTCGGACATGGTGACCTCACAGGATCGTCGCGGCTTTGGTGAGGAACCAGAGGATCACCACCACCAGCAGGGCGCCGACGCCGACCACGGCACCGAGGTCCTTCCAGGTCTTGCGCTGGTTTTGCACGTCGGCGTAGACGGTGAGCGAATGCCAGGCCACGCCGAGGAAAGCGAGGGTAGCGATCAGCAGGCCCAGCAGGATGCCGCCGTCGTAGGCGTAGTTCTTGATGGTGTCGATCAACCCAGAACCTTCGCCGCGAGATGGCGCCTCCATGGTCGGCAAATCAGCCCGAGCCAGCGTCGAGCTCAGCAGCACGAGGCCGCCTAACAGGACTTGCGAACAGGATTGCCGCACCAGAGTGAGCGGGCGATGGCAACGACGGGAGAGGTTCATGGCAAGGTCTCCTGATTAAGACAGCATGAAAAACATCAGTACGATCAGGGCGAGGGTCAGGCGCAGCGTGCTGCCGCCGAGCGCACCGAAATTGAGGTTTCCGGCCGCCCAGCCGCGGTAGCCGGTCCACAGGGCCCAGGTGCACCAAAGCAACGCGAGCACCAGCACCGATGAGCGCCACAGCACCGAGCTGAGCTGCGGGGTAAAGCCGGCCACGGCCGAGAACGCGCTAATTTGGGCGTCAGTCATGCTCATCGGAGGGACTCGAGTGAGGCGTATCAGCACGGTAATCACCTGCCAGTTCAACGAGGTCAGCAGGCTGCGCGCGGGAGGGCGACAGGTATTTTTGGATGCCATGACGCATGCGCTCGAGGTCCCTGGCGAACCTCGAATAATCGAAACGGTAGCGAGCCCCTTCGGCATCGACCGAGCTGCTGTTTGCTCGGTCGACCAACAGTTCGATGGCAGTGATCTGCCTCTGCACGAGTCCCAGATCCGAGCGCTCCGTCGTGCCTAGAGCTGCGGCACCGAGCGACATCAGACAAGCAAGCAAAAGGACGGATGAGGTAGTTTTCATGGTGAATTCCAGCCTTGGATCTGGCATCCACCCTGATGGGTTAGGTAGTTTTTGACATGGATTAAAGGGATCTGCGAGCCCTCGCTTTAAACCTGAGGCAGCAGCGAATGTGTCGTATGCCAGGTGCAGCTCTGTATTGGTCGGCTACCAACTGGCTCTGCTGTGCCCATTTCGTTGAACGAGTCGTCTTACTCACAAGTCTCTTGGGAAGAACGCCTGCTCAATGTCCCAGCGAGTCGGCTAAACCCTGATGTGAACAGATGAGCCTGCGGATGCCAGACAGGAACAAAGGAAAGTTAAAAGCGCGAGCCACAATCATCTGTCTGCACAGCGGCAAGGTGCTGCTGGTGCGCAAGAAAGGGGGAAAGTGGAATTTCCCAGGCGGGGCGATCGAAGCGGGCGAAACTCCACTTGCTGCTGCGGCGCGAGAGCTTCGGGAAGAAACGAGCATTGATGGCCATGGCTTACTTTACTTGTCCACCATCACCGTGGAATCAACCATCCACCACATTTTCATCACCCACTTGCACGACGGCGACAAGGTCGTAGCCTGCAATGAGATCGCGGCCTGTAAATGGGTGCCGCGCGACAAGCTGACCCCTTCTATGCTCAAGGCCACGGCAGCAGGTTTGATAACGACTCAGCTGCCAGCCTTGATCGCGTAGCGTCTGGCCTAGCCCGGCGCTACCTCAACAATACGACCCGACCTGGCAGGCACTTGGAGATCACTAGATTTCTGAGCAATTTTGCGCCCGCGGTTTGCTCCCCATGCCATCGCTCGGGATATCGTCGCATTCTTGGAGTGTCCTGCAATGACGTTAATTGCGGGCAAAAGAAAGCCCGCTGCTAGGCGGGCAAGATCTATCACACGTAGGGGATAGCTAATAGTCCCACGCTATATGTGAAAAAGCCGTGAAGACTATTGGAGGAGACGGGCTTTCCACCATTTGCGTGAATCCAAGATGTGTAAGCTGAAACCAGGCCCTGCGGAATGATTGGAAAACCCTGCCCAAAGTCTCGAAGAACTGCCTACCCAGTCGATGACCCCAGATTACCAATCTCAATCGGGATGCGGGGCACGGAGCTATCTGCTTTTCAAGCTCATCCGCGATACAGGCCAAACACTTGATGCTGTCGCTGAGTCGGGTAATTTGATCCATCATTCCGCTGGGTGACAAACCAAACATAACGCGTCGAAATCAGGCGCCATCGAAGCGTGTCAAATCGTCATCCTACAACCCCCCATTCGGCGTGGCGGTGCCCCCCTTGAACAACCTCTACATCCGGGCGACGCATCGCCACTCCCAGCGAAAACGTATCTCGATCAAACGACTGATCTGTTCTCATCGCAGGCGCAGTTCCTCCGTAGCACCTAGGCAGCCGGGAATTTTCCGAATACCGTATATCCATACAGTAATAAGGATTGCCCCCGTGACAGGCACCAATCTGCCCGTAATGTCGATCAAAGAGTGGCGGCAGCTGCTCAACGACACCTAGGCCCTGCTCTTCGCACCTAAGAAACATCATAGGGAGCTTCTGCATCACGCCTATGCGCTACGTGACATGCATGCGCTGAAGTCGGAAACCTTATCCGATATGTTGAGAAGCAGTGATTCTCCCCTGCAATCGGTCGAAAGCAGCCGGTTCGACTGACTGCGATCGACCCGAAGCTGCCTGTCGCCAGGCTTGAGCGACCCCTGTGGGGAGTGGGTTTACCCTCGAAGAATTCAACGCGGTATATGGCACCGGATTCGCCGGTGTTCGGGGGTCAAACCCGCTCCCACAGGTCCCCGCTTAATCGACAAGCCATGTGCTATTCGGAGCTTATTCTGTCTGAAACAGTGCTACTTGAGTGTGTATCCGCATAGGGTCGGTTAGCGCCTCTGGATCGGGCTGAGCATCCTTGTCCTCCCGCACCTGGAGGACAAGCCATGAATGCCATTACGACCAGCCGCCATCAGCTTGGGACAAAGGAAAAATTGGTCGGGTAGAAAGCTCCGCTTCGATTGAAAGATATCCGGGCCATTCGGTTAAGACTCAAATCGCGGAAAAATCCCGTGATTTAGCTCTCTTCGATCTGGCCATCGACAGCAAGCTAAGAGCCTTCGATTTGACTTGAGTGGCCTCACTGACAAGCTACGGATCGGTTGCCAACGTGGTGGCCTGCTGCTAGCTGCCGTGCGCGTCCCACACCCCACGCCAATGCTCGGGTCATAGATTCACCTGGACGGGAATCGAAAGCTTCTTCGTGAAGGGCCATGCCGGTGCTTGCGTACACACCGATAAACATCTGTGTGTTGCCCGTTCTTGACAGCCGCACTTGCACATCAATCGTCGTACCGTTGTCCAGGGCTTCATCATGAGTCCGATGGTGTAGCGTAGGCTCAGCCCAGTTCCAAAATACATCGCCGCGAATGCGCATGTCGGTCTCCTCCGACGCAATCGTATGTGTCTCGTCCACCATAGCGCAGTAGGGCATTTGCGCAACGGTTATTCGTGCTGCTTGGAAGGAAAGCGATTAGCGGGTTAATTCTTGTACGGGAATTGAAATTTGTACAAGTTTTTATCCCGCTATTAAATTATCACGGCTTCACCTATTCGGCATTCAATCGCTACTTAGATGTTAATGCAGGCGATGATAATCAGGAGTGTTGCTGCTTGCCGATCTAATTATTTTTTCAAGTTCTCGCTTGACGGCAGCGAGACGGATTTCCAGATGAGCAACACTATTGGCTATTGACTGGATGAGTTCAAGCTCGATGTCATTCCGAACATCGCTTGCAGGAGTACTGGAGGTGAATAATGCGTGGCTATTGGTTTTCTTGGTGGTTGAGGGTGTGTTAAGCCACAACTTCATCGCTTGGTATGAGGGACGCCCCTTAGCCTTGCAGAAATTACCTAGGGGGACGCCAGAGTTTATGTACTCGTCAATAAACTTTTTGCGTTCTTCTTGGTTGTACCGCTTCGCTTGTTTAGCAGCAGCCAGCTTGCTAGCCATTTGCCAATCTCCATTCAACGGAGCAGGGCGGCAGGCCTCTGGGGCTGGATCGCTTGGCCTTGATGCTTTGTGGTGCTGCTGGCTAGACAATCCAGTGGAGGAGGATTGTCGCCAAGCCGACTCCAATCAGCGACCCTATAAAAATTAAGAATAATTCTATGGGTGGCGTAGGATTGCCCATATCAACTGCGCCTCCGAAAACTCATAGGCCATGCAAATGAATAAAAAGGCAGCGGCAATTGCAGTAGCGCCATAATATATGTCTATCTTGTTCGCGGATGAAGTCATTGCACTACGCCCCTTAAGTTTTTTATTATTCTGTCCGCATTACAGGAAAAAATTTGGAAGGATTGCGCGAGTTATTTATCATCTTCTCGCGCTCTTCTGTAGCTTTCGTTCTGTTAGGGAAGCCCCGCTTTAATCTTATTTTTTCTTGATTGTCATAAATGTCGAATCCCCCAGAGCTTGTAGCGGCGTAAAACCGATTTCCGAATTGAAAGGATTCATTCTCGATAGGTACAGCTAAAACGATAACGAATCTTGGTTGCATTTTGCCATCTCCCTATTTTCAAGAGCTAGTAATAGTCAAGCTAATGCCTGCACGCAAGAATATTTGCAGTTAATTTTCGAGGAACCTTTATGCGTATTATTTTGACTTATTGCTCTAAATTTTTTGATTTATTGGGCGGGTGACCGTGACGTAGCAGACCAACGAACCCTTGGCGCTGGAAGCGGTTCGCCCCACCCAAGGCTAAACCCTGGCAGTCATGCAGGTGTGTGGCGTCTCGCAGTCGTTCAACGTGGTCACCCAACTGCGTGTGCTGGCCGCTGGAAGCGAATGTTCACCATCCCGAACCAGTCCTCGGTACCCAAGGCCTACCCGGAGTTCGACGACGCTGGGCGGATGAAGCCTTCGCCGTACGACGCCCGCGTGGTGGATATTAAGACGGAGCTGGTGAAATTCACCGTGCAGCTGCGTGACCGCCAGGAATCCTTGAGGGATCGCCATTCGGAGCGTGAGCAAAACGCCGAGCAGCTATCTGCTCGGCTGAACAGCGATCGGCCTGAGGCCACGCCGGAATGTCCGCTATGGGTCGATAGCGGACTGTCATAGATATTTTTTGAAGGTCGCAGCCGTGATGGCCACCATGCTGCCGAGAAGTGCTGCACAAGGCACCAAGACCCAGATAGGGTTGAGTGTCCAGGGCAGGGCAAGGTATATCACCCAAGGGCTAATCATCAGCGGTAGCAGTGTTCGCTTCGCTCGGTGGTAGACAAAGCTGCTTTCTCGGCCTGCCCCGAACTTGCGCAAGTCACGGCGCATCAAACCGTCAACCGCACCGGTGATCACCGCGAGCAGGAACAGAGGGGTAGCGAGTATGAGAACGGCCAATCGCACTACAAAAGTAAAGACTGTAAACAGTGCCGCCAGCAGATAGTCCTGGGTCACAACGTAGACCTGCGCGAACTGCCCCTGCATTGACGATTCTCGACTGAGTAGTTTCAGCTTAGTGTCAGATGTTGACCACCCCGAGCGTACCACGACCCAGTCGTTCAGCTGTTCGAGTACCTTGGCGGTCGCCTGCGCGGGTTCATGCACGAGCAGTGAACTTTTGAAGTGATTGCTGAGCCAGCCGAGCTCATTCAGCCACATCGCATGGCTGTGATGCCAGCCCTGCTCGGGCCAGAACCAGAGCATGCCCACGAACTCCATTAGGATGGAGAAGATCAGCGAAGCGAACAGCAGGCCGAGTAGCCGCAGACACAGCTCGAGCGTGCCGAAGATCAGCCCCGGACTTCGCTGTGGAGGAGGCGGGCTGACTTGGGTTGTAGGCATATGGGCTCCAGAGGGTCCAGTTGCTCACGGCGAGCACATTAGGAGTGCCTGCGCCCCGGTGGCGGCTGCTCAGGATCGAAATCCACCGTCGGTGCACCGCCAGCGCTGCTCCACCAATTCCCTGCACTGGCGTTGTAGGACTCGCGCATGCGCGAAGCTAGGGTCTGCAGGTCCGCCGGCATCGCGTCGTCGCTAGCCGGCTTCGGTAGCGGCATACGCACCTTCCACAACTGTCCTCCCTCCTGGAATGAAAACATCTGTCCCTTGGGCAGAGCGATGATGTGCGCCGGTTCGATCAGTGGCACGGCGGTCGTGGTGACCCGGTCCTGAGAGGAGGAGGTGAAGTCCGTCCTAGCATCAGGATCGGCTGTGTCCGTCGCGCCGGAGACCAGGGTGCGGGTCTGCACGTTGACCTTGGGCAACTGGTTGGTCAGCAGTTCTGCTGTCGCGGTTTCCCGTACCCGCAGCATCTGCAGGGTGTTGAAGTTGCCGATGACCTGACCGGCCTTGGCCCGGTTGCCGATCCGCGCCTCGATGTCGCTCAAGGTCTGGGTATAGGCGGTGACCTGGATACCGGCTCCACCACCCTTGTTGATCAGCGGAATGAACTCGTCGCCCATCAGCTCGTTGAACTCATCGGCGTGCAGGTTGATCGGCACCTTGTCCGCGGCGCTGGAGGAGCCTGGTAGACCATGGTCGATACCGTGTTTGTAGATATGGCCCGCGACGGAGACCAGGTCGGCAAACATCGAGTTGCCGACGGCAGCGGCCACCTCGGCATCGGACAGCGCATCCAGGCCGACGTAGACGATGCCGCGTTTGCGGATGACCTGCAGCCAGTCGAAGATCGGCCGTGGATCGTCGAGGTCGGTGTAGTTGGGGGCGAGCAGTTGTGCGGTCTTGCCGCTGGTGAGTTTTTCCAGGAGTGGCAGCAGTGAAGCCACGATCTTGTCGAAGTAGGTGCGGTCGTAGCGCACGGCCGAGCGCAGGCCGTCCATCACCGGATCGAAGATGCGCTTGGCGGTCAGGTACTGCTCGATGGCGACCACGCGCTTTTCTCGGCCGATCATGTGCCGCGGGATGTTCTTTTCGTTTAGGCGACCTTCGATCTGCACGATTGCTTCCCAGGCCTGCGGATCATGGCGGGCGAAGAAGTGCTGGGCGTACTCGATAAACAGCGCATCGATGTTCACCACGTGCCGCTGGATCTGCAGGTAGTCGGGGCGCCGGCCGAGCTCGATCAGCGCCCGGGCGATGATATTGACGAAGCGCCAGGCGAACTCGCGAAACGCCGCCGAGTTGCCTTCACCGCTCAACTGGCCAGCGATGCGGGTGGCGACTTCGGAGATGCGGCCGAAGCGGCCGATGGCGTTGTAGCGGGCGGAAATCTCCGGCCAGCCCAGGTGGAACACATAGAACTCATGCTCGCGGCCGGCGCGCCGCGCTTCCACGCACATGCGCTTGAGCAGATCGGCATCGCCTTTGGGATCGAAGACAATCACCACTTCCTGAGTAGGGCGGTGGATGTCCTGGGTGATGTACACCTCGGCCAGGCGTGTCTTGCCGACCCGCGTGGTGCCCAGCACCAGGGTATGCCCGACTCGCTCTCCCAGCGGCAAGCTGGCTTCCTGTTCCTTCGGCTCGACGCCATGCAGCAGAGGTGAGCCACCCACTGGCGGCAGCGGCCGCACCGGGTTGAATGGGCTGTCCCAGGCGGTCAGGCGGGGCAGCAGTGACAGCCCAGGCGGGGCCTTCTCCAGCAAGTGTTCCATCCGGCGCGCCCACTGGTGGGCAGCCGATTGATTGACGTAGTGGGCCAGCGCCGGGTCCTGGGCCTCGAGCAGACGCTGGGTGTGCAGGCGGGTCCAGCGAAAGCCGCGGCCCATGAACAAGCGCTTGCCACTCACCGGAATCTGGCGACTGGTCAGCGAATAGCGTGGCAGGCGGCGGATATTGCGCCGATAGCGCAGGACGATCCGCGCCTCATTGAGCCGCTTCAGGCCGAACGCGGTATAGGCCAGTGCCATGCCGGCCCCGACCTCGGGTGACAGGGCTACCGCCCAGGGCGAGTGCAGGCACAGGGCGCCGGCACCGGCGCAGATGCCCACGGTTTACAGCTCCACCGCAGGGCGCAGCAGGGACTCCATCGCATGCTCGCTCATGATGAGCCCTCACTGTTCCAGGCCGGTGGGCGTGATCAGCACCGGGTAGTGCTGAAGTTCCAGGCGTTCGGCGATGTCGTCACCACTCACCGGCCAAATGTCCAGCCCCGGGGCTGCCGCCTGGATGCGGCGCAACGCCTGGGCGTCGGCCACTTCAACCGCCAGACCGCTGGCGCCCATGTCCTGCAGCCTCTGCGCATGCTGGGCCAACCATTGCAGAGAGGCGGCGTCGTGCCCGACCAGGAACAGCGGCGTGAATCCTGGCAGCTTCAATGTCCTTGGCGAGACGGCACCGGGTGAAAGGCGTGAACTGTGTACAGGCAGGGCCCAGGTCAGCGCGCGGGGATCGGGCAGTTGGCTGGGGGCCGCGAGCGCGGCAACCGTCCACCACAGGCAGATAAACAGCGTTACCCAGCACCGATGGTTCATGGCTGCGGCCCTCTCGGGGATGCCGCGACCGCCTGGACACGCTGCCAGTGCTGGCTGAACTGTCGGCGGTACTGCGCTGCGGGTTTACCGCCGGCAGGGCGGTGATAGCGGCCCGCAGCCACGACCCAGTCACCGCTGTCGGCATAGTGGGCGCGCAGCAGCTCGGCAGTCACGGCCAGGTTGGCGCGCGGATCCAGAGCCTCGCAAGCGCTGCGGTAGCGGTCTGGGTGGTAGCCGAGATTGGTCTGGCCCAGCCCGACATCGATGCGCTTGGGGTCGTGACGGATCAGTGCCTGTTTGAGTGCGGCACACGCCTCATCAAGGCGGGCGAAACGCTGCGGCGTACCAGCAATATTCAGGGTCCAAGGCCAGGGCATAAGGTGACCGCGCAGCAGGGTGCCGCTCTCTTGGAGGGCGATGGCGAACAGCACGGAGGCGGGGATGCCGGCGCGTGCGGCGGCCAGTTGATACGCCGGCGGCGGCAGCGCGCCGGCGTGAACGGCCGTGGCGCAGGTCAAGGCCAGCGCGAGGATCAGTCGATGCGCTGCCATTTTCCGTCCACCTGCTGAAAGCGCGCCGGCAAGGGGCGGCTGGCGCCCAGGGAGAACCAGCGGCCACGGTCATGGTTGAGAGTGACCTGGCCACTGCTGACCTGGGAGGGGGTAATGCCCGCGTCCCGCGCCCACCGGCGTAGACGCGTATCGTCACCCTGGCTGCCGACCAGGTACACATCAAGGTGCGCGCCGCCACGCAGCCATTGCTGGGTGTTGGTGACGCAAGCAGTACAATGTTCCTCCACAAACAGGGCAATGCGGCTAGCAGGGGTAGCTGCTGGATTGTCGGCCATGCCCTGCACGGGCTGCATCCCCGGGAACAAACGAGCCCAGGCAGCGGTGTAGGCCTTCTGGTAGGCCAGTTCACGCTCTGCGCGCTTGGCTTCGAGACGAACCTGCAGCTCGGCGTAGCGCTGCCGTTCCTGGTCTGAGTCGGCTTCCACGCCGAGGGTGGTGAGCGGGTCGAGCTGCGGCGACCAGTAGTGGCGGGGCCCAGCCTGCAAGCGCTCGAACTTGGCCCATTCATCATCGGTCAGCCCCCAGGCCTTGGCCCGAGCCGCGTCGGATGCCTGACGACCCAGTGGCATCTGTTCGCTGAACTGCGGGGCCGAGTCAACCAGTTCTGGCGCGCTCCATGCCGCACCTGCAAACAGGCAACTGAGGAGTAGGATGAGCGAGAGACAGGAGATCCGAGTCATACGCACCTCGTCACGGCAGTGGCAGTGTGTGGTCGCCATGCCCCGGGACATGGAACACCACCTGGTCCGCGCGGATTGCGCGCAGCTGCCAGCTGTTCAAGCTGTCTCCCGGTTGCAGCAGGTGCACGGTCGTCAGTGAATGCGCACCTGCGGGCAGGGCGGCCACGAACCTGACGTCACCTCGGGTCTCGATACCCAGCAGGGTGAAGGGTGGGGCCAGAGGCTTGGCCTTGGCTTTCTCACCGCTGGAGGCCTGCGGTTGCGTATTGGCGGTTGCAGGCGCAGAAGGGCGGGTCGACAGTTTCTCGAGCGTGGCCTCTGCCGCAGCCAACCGTCGTTCCAGTGCCGTCAGATCGCTGCTGCTCGGACCTGGCGGTGCCGCCTCGAGCGCCTTGAGCGAGACGGCCAGCTCATCCTGCTGCTGGCCGAGGGCGGCCTGCGCCGCTATGTGTCGACCTTGCGCCTCGCCCAACGCCACGACCTGCGGCTGCAGCGTCGTGAGCCGGTCGGCCAATGCATCGATATCGCGGCGCAAGGCCGGCGCTGGGTCGGCCGGGGCGTTACGGGCCGCAGCCTGAAGTTCGGCCAGTTGCTGATGATGGTTGTACGTTTCGGCGGCGAGCACGGCGGCGCCCAGGCACAGGGCACCGACCACCAGCGCCTGAAAATGGAGGACCTTCATGGTGTGAGCTCCAGGGTCGAAAAGGGGGGCGCGGGCGACGGCACGCGCAGGGCGTAGCACACGGTCCGATCAACTGGATCGATGTCGAGTCGCCATGCCGGGCCGCCGATGATGGTCAGGGCGTCCAGCAGCGAGATCGGACCGAGCTGGTGCTGTACTGCGGGCAGAGGGCGACGGAACAAGCGATCCACCTCAGCGCTATCGGCACACAGCGCGTAGCCCGAGCGTTGCAGCACGTGACGCAGGGCTTCACCGACGGTGGCATGCAGGGCTGGCGCAATTTGTATGTTGACCAATTGATGCAGCGGCTGGCGCTGCTCCAGCGTTGGCCGGGTGGTGATCAGGGTGTAACGGTCCTGGCGCACCCAGGCCGGCAGCTGGGCTTTCGGCTTTGGCAATGCCGCCGGCAACGCGGGTGATGCTGGGGGAGCCGGAGGCGGTGGCGGCGTGCTGCAGCCCGCCAGGGCGATCATCAGTCCGAGGGTGGAGAGTGTGGGTGTGTGCATGACCGTGTCTCGACAAATGTTGCCGACACGATGGCGAAGGCGTGAGGCGAGTCCCCACTGGAAAACCGAATCCGGTGAGCCAGCTTTTCAGTCAGCGACCACAAAAAAGGCGCCCGGGAGGGCGCCTTGGTCAGTCTTCGGTGAAGAGCGGTAGCTCCGCCAGTGGTGCGGCGTCAGGGTCAAAGATCAGCAGGCGAGTGTCTGCCTGGCCTGCCAACATGAGCAACTGGAGCAGCACCGGCGGGACATGGTCATCGCGCATGCGCGCACAGACTTCGCTGGCGCTCCAGCCGATCCTGCTGGCTTCATGTGCCGCTACCCAGGGTGTCGAGTACAGCTTGCACCCCACGGCATGGTTGCTGTTGAGCTCGAAGCACTCGAAGAAGCCCGCTGGCGAATTGCACCAGGTGCACACCTGCAGGAACTCGAACTCGTCTGCGGGCAGGTGCGCGCTGCTGATCTCCCAACTGCGGCTGTAGTGTCCGGTGGCAAAGGACAGTTGCTCGATCAGGTTTTGCGCAGCCTCGACGTTGCCGAGGTCGCCGATATGCATCGAGCGTCCGAGCTGATTGCCCATGATCTGGTAGAGCACTGTGTTCACCAGTCCGTCGGCCGGGCAGCACATGCGCACAAACTCGGGCACGCACACACCGTCGGTGATCACCGCGACGTCGTCATCGAATAGACACGGCTGCAGGGTGATGGCTTCGTTGGGTAGCTCGTTCTGAGCCGGATGCAGCGTGCGGTAGCACGGCGGGCAATCGTCGGCATAACTGATCTGCAGGACGCGCTCATAGCGCAGGTCTTGGAAACCGCGAAGAAACGGATTGGTAAGGGAAGGGTGCATGGTGATTCTCCGGAAGCGCCGAGGCCACCCCGAACGGGCGGTGACCTCCAAGGCAAGGTGGCTGTCACATCCAGCCGTACTCGGCCAACGAAAGCGGGGTGCCTTCGCCGACGATGATGTGGTCCAGGACACGCACCTCGACCAGGGCCAAAGCCTCGGTCAGGCGGGTGGTGAGTACCCGATCGGCGCCGCTCGGTTCAGAGCAGCCGGAGGGGTGGTTGTGGCTGAAGATCACGGCGGCGGCATTGTGTTCGAGGGCCTTGATGACAACCTGGCGGGGATACACGGAGGCACCGTCAATGCTGCCGGTGAAGAGGATGTCGAAACTCAGCACACGGTGGCGCGAGTCGAGACAGAGCAGGGCAAACACCTCGTGGTGGTAGGGGGCGAGCTGCAGTTTCAAATAGGCCGCGGCATCGGCGGGGGTTATCAGCACCTCGCCGCGCTTGAAGTGACGCTGGTCCAGCAGCTGCAGGGCCTCGCTGATCAGCGCATCCTCACGGGCGCGTTGGGCCAGTTCGGGATCGATCGGGTCGACCAGGTTCAAGGCGGTGTTCATGGGCAATTCCTCATGAGAGATGGAGCGCCCCCTGAGGGCGTGCCCCAGGCTGGTTTAGGTGTGTGATCAAAGGCGCGTGAAGCGATGTCGAGTACCGTGCAGCGGGCTTTGGCAGCCCTCGCACGGTTGCAGGGAGAAGGCCTCGATACCGGCGCCGGTATGGGGGTCGAAATCGGCGCTCAGCGGTAGCAGGGCTTGCAGTTGGGCGCGCATGTGAGCGATGCGGTGTTCGACTTCAGCCTCGCTGTAGTACAGCGAGAGCGCGCTGAAGTCGTCATAGGCGACCGCCTGCAGGCAGTCCTCACAGAGCCAGAAACTTTCCATGGCGACCTCCGACGTGCATGAACAACCGGCGCTCCTAAGAGCGCCTGCTGCGGGCGGCCAACCTGCCTAGGCAGACTGACGTGCGGCGGTGGATCCACGTGCAGCGGGTGGGGTTGGCTGGCCTTGGTCAGCGCCACGGTCAGCCTGTTCCGACTCTGCTGATTCAGCAGCCTCAGGCGCTGCAGCAGCGTCGGTCCGAGCCGGCGCACGGTAGCTGAACTGACCGTCGACCTTGATCCACTCGATGAAGATCAGTCGGCCTTTGAGGCTGGCGCCGGGTTGCCCCTTGCGTTCGCCTTTCTCGTACATGAACGGATCGACCCAGATGTCGCCGATGCGAAACGCGATGAGGACCTTGCGTTCCGCGCGGACGTCTTCCAGGTGTTCACGGATCAGCCGGTCGGCTTCACCGCTGGCGACCTTGCAGTCGAAGCGGGTGTACTCGACGTCGTCCGAGGCACCGTGCAAAGCAGCGATGTCACAGGCCATGAACGCTTGGCCGCGGCGAACCGGGACTTCGCGAACCCGGTTCAGGTAGCCGATGCCTTGGGTGTGCAGGTTGAAGTAGGTGGTGGGGGCGTTATTGCTTGCAGCAGTCATGATGGAGCTCCTGTTCAGCAGAACGCGGACGTCCACCGGCCCTGGCGGCTGGTGAGTTCCGCAAGGGGAGGTGCAAACACATGATCGGTCGAGAAGGCGCTCATCACCGATGGGACGGTGACCGTGCGAGCTGCCGAGCGCGAGTCGCACTTTGGGGGAGAACCACCCGAAGTGGGCGTAGCCTTGAAGGTCCTGGCTACCTGGGTGCTGTCAACGACAGCGGTGTGCAGCTCATCTATAGAACGCCCCGAAAGGCCCGTCAACCGTGGTTTTCAGGCGGTCTTGGCGGGCGGAACCGGGTGGCTTTCGGTGGATTGTCGGCGGCGAAAAAATAGCCCGACGGTCATCAGGCTAGGAGGAGTTGGACCACCCTTGACCCGGCGATGTGGCACCGGAGTCCGTCGCAGAGCTCCACTGCCGATCCACCTGGATCAACCGACCCTTGTCGTGGCCTGGGTCGGAATCAACTGGCACGCATCCGCGCACAAAAGGTGCCCAGTGTTTCGCCGGCGGGCACCGGAGCTGAGCATCGTCGCCGAAGCGGATGACCCCTACGGCCTGATACAAGCCGCACGGGTCATCCACCTGGGAGACTTGGAACGCTGAAAAGTCATCCGCAGATGCACTGAAGTGTGGCTCCGAACTCTAGGAGTCTGACCGAGCTGCCCGGAGCGAATCGGTCTAGGTCGCCAAGCGGCGAGAGGCCAGATCACTACACCAGCGCTGTGGTGTGCCGTCAAGTCATGCGTTTTTCGCCCGCTTGGTTTTTGCCACCGGTTTGGTGCCCTTGCACTCGGGGTAGCGGATGCAGGACCAGAAGCTGCCGGTGCGACCTTTGCGTTGGCGCATGGTGCTGCGGCACACCGGGCAGAAGGGCCCCTTGCTGGGGGGCGGGCGCAGGGTGAGCGTGGCGTTACTGCGCACCAGTCGAGTCAGCCATTCTGCCTGCTTGGCGAGAAAGGTCTCGACGCTCAGCTGGCCCGATTCGATACGGTCCAGCGCCTGCTCCCACAGCGCGGTCATCACCGGGTCGGCTACTTCTGGCGGCACCGCTTCGATCAAGGTATGCGCTGCGGCGGAGGCGGCCAGACTGCGTTTCTTCTTGATTAGGTAATCATGGTCGATCAGGCCCTGGATGATGGCCGCGCGGGTGGCTTCGGTACCAAGCCCGCAGCTGTCCTTGAGCTTCTGCTTCATGCGCGGATCGGCCACCTGGTTGGCGATGGTTTTCATCGCTTTGACCAGCGTGCCTTCGGTGTAGGCCTTAGGCGGTTGTGTGCGCTGTACGTTGAGCGTGGCGTCGATCAGCGCCACCGTCGCGGATTCACGCAACGTCGGCAAGCGCTGCGCCTGTTCGGCCGGCTCGGTGCCGTCGGCCTCGTTGATCACTGCCTTCCAGCCTCGGACCAGGATCTGTTTGCCACGCGCCACCAGTTGATCTGCCTGGCTGTGCAGCAGCGCCTGGGTTTTCAGGTACTCGTGCTCGGGCATGAACTGCGCGAGGTAGCGTGCGCGAATCAGCGTGTAAACCGCACGCTCGCGCTCGGAGAGCTGCGCCAAATCCAGGGTTACAGCAGTAGGAATGATGCCGTGGTGCGCGGTGATCTTGCTGCTGTTCCAGGCACGGGAGCCGCGGCTGGGGTCGACTTCCTTGAGGATTGCTCCCAACGACGGTGCGGCGGCGAGGGCGTGGAGCACGCGGGGCACCTCATCGAGCATGCTCTCCGGCAGGTAGCCGCAGTCGCTACGCGGATACGTCGTCGCCTTGTGGGTTTCATACAGGGCCTGGGCAGTGGCCAGGGTCTCCTGTGCACCCAGTCCGAGCTTGGCCGAACAGATCTCCTGCAGCGTGCCCAGGTCGAACGGCAGTGGCGGGCCTTCGCGCACCCGCTCGACCTCGACGCTGTCTATCTGCGCGGTGCCAGCTTGCGTGAGGCGTATGAGCGCCTGCTGCGCGGCGGTTTCGTCGATACAGCGTCCAACCGCATCGCTGACTGCGGCCGGGGGCTGCCAGCGCGCTTGAAAGCGGATCCCGTCCTGCTCCAGTTGCGCATCGACGTTCCAGAACGGTTGCGGCACAAAGCTGGCGATCGCCCGGTCGCGTTCGACCACCAGGCGCAGGGTGGGCGTCTGTACGCGTCCCACCGGCAGCAGTCCATCGAAACCGGCGCGGCGGCCGAGCAGGGTAAACAAACGGCTCAGGTTGATGCCCACCAGCCAGTCGGCACGGGAGCGGGCCAGCGCACAGTGATACAGCGGCAAGGTCTGCTCTCCTGGACGCAAGGCGCCCAAGGCTCGGCGGATCGACGCTTCATCCAGCGCGGACAGCCACAGGCGCTGGATTGACCCTTGGTACTGGCAGCGCTCGAGGATCTCCCGGGCGATCATCTCGCCTTCGCGGTCGGCGTCGGTGGCAATCACTACTTCGCTGCAAGCGCGCAGCAGCAGGCTGATCACTTTGAGCTGGCCAGCGACCTTGGGCTTGGGCACCAATTTCCACTGACTGGGAATGATCGGCAAGTCGTCCAGCGACCAGCGCTTGTAATCGCCATAGGTTTCAGGCGGCGCGGTTTCCAGCAGATGGCCGACGCACCAGGTGACGGTGACGTTCTGGCCCTTCAGGCAGCCCTCACCGCGATTGCTGGCCTGCAGTACCCGGGCGATATCGCGGGCTTGGGAAGGTTTCTCGCAGATGAACAGGCGCATAGACGAACCCTCTCGGTGGGTACCGACAGGGTAGGGTTGTGGTTGCGAAGCGCCAGGGTAAATCCAAAGGCGCCGCGTTCATATCGACTAGCGGGTGTTACTTGCGTTGTGCGAGATGGTTCGCCAGCGTTTGCAAAAACTCCAGGGCGAACTGCTTATCCGCTTCACCCAGCTCCTTGATGATCGACGTGATCTGCTGGCCCTGATCCTGGGGGCGGGGGCTGATAGCCAGCAGTAACTCATCGGCAGGGCAGCCATACAGGTCGGCCAATTTCAGCAATTTACTTACGGAAAGCTCAACCTCCCCTCGTTCGAGGCGCGATACGGCTTCCCCGGAAATCTTCAGGTACTCACCCACCTTCGCCTGAGTGAGGCGGCAGGCACGACGGTAAGCCGCCAACTGGCGACCAATGTGATGTGGGCTAGGCTCTTTCACGGGCAATGGGGGCGCTCTCCAATTCGACTCATATGGTCGAACAGCAACCCAAAGATATGAACGACTCAGAAGGTTGACTAACAACTCTATGAGGCGTATCACCGGAAAAAGATGGATGACTCGACCGTCACCACGGAGGCAACAGCTTGCACGGAACCCACCAGAGTGAGGCAGATGCGTTAGCGATCAAGGCCTATGAGCTGTTTATGGCCACTCATCTTGAACCGGACAAGGAGCAGGCTCGGGCCCGACTAGTCGCCTGGGTTCAGGAAAGTTCGCTGCACTGGAGGGCATTCCTTGCCCTGGACCAGTATTTGGCGGAAGTGAAGCAAATGCTGGAATATGAGCGGCGCAAGAGCGCCCGGCGAGAGTGAGTCAAGCGGCAGCAGCCGATGTTGCCCGCTGAGGTGCTTGTATGGCTCCAGTGATATCGCGCTGCAGGCGGTGATTCCACTGAGTACCACGCACTCACCCGGACTTGCGTGGCGCTTTCTTGCCTCCCCCCTTGCGCGAAGTGCTGGCATTGTCGCTGGCTTTCTCGCGCATGATCACCGAGGCCAGGCGGTGCGGCAGAATACCAATGCGCCGGGCCTCCACCTTGAACGTCACGCGGGCGTTGTCCTCGCTGTCCTCCCATTCGTCCTTGACCGTACGCCCTTCAACCAGAACGCGCATGCCTTTCTGGTACAGCGTGGCCCAGTGTTCGGCGTCGCGGTTCCAGAGCTCGACGGGCGCCCAGTAGCCGCCGCGGTCCTCGTAGCCGCCTTCCCGTGGTACCGGGTTGTCGAAGTAGACATTCAGCCGAAGTAGGCGCCGCGGCTCATCCGGGTTGGTGTTGAACTCCTGATACTCCGGCACGCTGCCGATGTTGCCTTCACCAACAAACAAAGTACTCATGCGGGTTACTCCTCGGTGGGGGAACGGATTAGAGCGAGTTCGGCGGCCTCGAGCTTGCTGGCGCCGGTAATGGCCTGGCGATACAGCGATTGCAGGCTGCTCATCTGCAGGTTTAGCACCACGCGGTTGGTCTCCAGCTGATACAGCGCCTGCCGCAGCTCAGGATGCAGCTGCGGCTGAACCACCGCTTCCTGCCACACCTGCACGCCCATGCGCAGAAAATCCGGGCTGCGCCAGCGCAGGAAATCGGTGCCCGTCGCGCTGTGCTGGACGACCAGGCGCAGGTCCAGCAACGAGAAGGGTGGCTGGGCCATGATCGCCAGCATCACCCCCATCAACTCGGCGACCTGGGTGCGCAGGTGCAGGATCGTCTCGGCGAACTGCTGCAGCTCCCCCTTACCCTTAAAAGGCTTTAAAAGGCCTTTTAGGGAGGCACCTTGTGAGAACTCGCGATAGGCATCGGCTGACAAACGCCGGGCAATGGCTTCGGCTAGGGTCATGCCTCACCCCCGTCGTTCGCGGTGTCCGCTGTAGGCTGCTCCTCAGCTTCCGGCGGATTCGGGCCTTCGAGTTCAGAGCGCACGTTGCTGCGGGCGATCGGCGGGGCGAACTGGGAGCGGCGCGTCCCTTCGAGAATGTCCTGCGGCAGGGTGCCGAACTTGTCGATGGCTTCGCGTGCGCGGGCATTGTTGGCGGCCATGTCGTCCCGACTCACCCCGGCCAGACGGTAGCGCTGCGCCAGGCCGAACAGGCTGCGCAGCAGATGGGCGCCGCCATCGATCCAGGACTCCATGTCGCCCCGGCCGATCAGCGCCGTGTGGTGGGCAAGCAGCACCCGGCGGACCAGGGTGTCGTAGTCGGTGAGCAGGTAGATCGCGAGAAAGCCCAGCTGGCTGCCGATGAACAGCGGCAGGGTGACTGGGTGGATGTTGAGGTTGTCACCGACATCGACTTGCGTGGGCAGGGCCCGTTCCACGCGGCTCATTTGCTGCGCCAGTGTGGCCATGTCCAACCTGGCCTGCAGCAGCTTTTCCTCCAGCTGCAGCATGAACCAGTCGGCGTACGGATCGCCCTGGCTGCTGGCGTGCTTGAGCAGGTTGGTGACGCTGATGTAACCGGGCATGCCCAGAATCGGGTGTACCCCGTCGCGGCCGCTGCGCCCCTGCCACAGCCGTGCCGCATGGTGGGTGTGGAGGGTGAGGGTGATGCTGCTGCGCAGTGAGCCCAGGTTGAGTTGGTAGTGATCGACCATCGCCAATACCTCGCCGTCGGAATGACGCCGACGATGGGCCGATCCCTGGCCGGTGACGCGAATCATCGCGAAGGTGGCGCGGTCACATTTTCGGAACGGTGGACGTTGCTGGAATCAATGGCATCGGCATTATGTCCACCGAGTTCCAGCCCTATGTCGCTGCAGTGATCCCCCGGCAACGTTGCTTCAGTTCCTCCAGGCAGGAGAGGGCAAGTGGCGAGGCGGTACGCTGACCGCCCCGCTGCGGTCGTTCGCGGGGAGGAACCTCTGACGCAGGCTTGGCTGGGCGAGAAGGAACGGTTGAGGTTTTTTCGTGCTCGGCACGCGCGGCCCACAAGGTGAACTCGCCCTGGCAGGCTCGCTTGATCAAGCCCATCAGATAGGCGACGGGTTTTCGAATCTCACCGCGGGCGCAACGTACCGCCGCTTCATTGATCACCGCTTGTTGCTGTTCCGGCTCGAGCTGACGCATCGCCTGGGAGGCCATGCGCCGCTCATTCGGGTTCAGCGGTAAATCCTCAGGCCACCGTGCTCGACCAAACTCCACCTGCCCCAGTACCGTACTTTTTTTGCTTTGGTCTTTCTGTACTGTACGGCCAGCGTCGGTGTTCCGAACCACAGCCAAATCCGCTGTATTGCCGCAGCGTTCGGGATCTGTTGCACCAGCCGGAAAATCCCGAACGAGGTCGAGTGCGCCAGGTTCGGAATTCTGTCGGTCTGCTTCTGCGCCCATCAGCGGCAGCGTTTGCTGTTGGACCGGCGGCAGCGAGCCGAGCCTGTCCTTGTCGACTTGTGCGACTTGCGGGTCGGCCTGGATCTCGGCGATCACATGCTGCGCCACGTCCCGGACCCCTTTGGTGGCATGGGAGAGGTTCTGTTGCAGCAGCGCCGCGTAGCCGCTGTCCAGCTCCAGCTGCTCGGCTGCGGTTAACGGATCGCCGTGCAGCACGTAGACGCAACCACGCAGGCAGCCGTTAGCATCGCGTGAGCGCTCCACCAGACTGAGCCAGCGAGTGGTGCGTAGAACGTTGAGTGCGCGGGCGATAGTTTCGCGCGAGGCCTGGGCGCCGCAGGGACTGGTCGCCAGGTAAGGTTGCAGGTCCTGGTAGCGTGGCGTCTTGACCTTACGTTCGGTGATCAGCCAGCGCAGCACCTGCCAGGTGTTACGTTCCAGTGGCGTCAGCCGCCGGTCCAGCAACAAGGTCTGCGGCAGCGGATTGTTGTCGCCGTAGTAGATCGTTCGTACCGCGGGCTCCTCGGTGGATACAGCCAGTTTGCCATGCGCTGCGTACCACTCATTTCGGCGCCGAAGGGCGTCGTAGCACTGACGCACCACGTCCTGCCAGTCGACCTCGTAAAAGCTCAGCATGGTGTGCCTCCATACAGTTGAATCTGTTGCCAAACCAGGGTCAGGCTGATGTGTTGTTCCTCGGCCAGCATCATCATGGTGTCCAACGGATCGTTGTCCGGATCCTCCGTGCGCAACTGGCTCCAGCGATTCCACACCGCATGCTCCTGCGCTTCACTGAGTTGAACCGGCCGACCGCGGTGCGTCTCGATCTTCAGCACGCGGCGGCGCAACGCGGTCTCCGAATGGTCCAGGCCGAAGCAGCGGTACATGATGTTTGAGCTCGCGCCGAGCTTGAGCGCCCGGTTGATCAACCGCTCGTTCTGTTCGTCGCGCTCGGCCTGAACGATCAGGCGCCGCAACACGGTGATGTCGACCTTCACTTCGACCCAGGCGATCGACGAATGCGCCAGGTGAGACAAGGTGGTCGGCGGCAGCGACTGCAGCACCTCGATGTCTTCATCGGCCAGGCCCAGGGCCTTGCAGCGCTGTAACCTGCCATGGCGTAGCTCATGCAGCACCTGGTTCAACATGGCATGGTTCAACAGATTGAAAGTCGTACTCATGAGGTGACTCCTCACGTTATCGAGTGGACGACAGCGTCAGTTCGATCAACTGCCGGGCGTGGCGGATCAGCGTGAATAGCTGCTCCAACTGGGCATCCGGAAGGCGTTCAAGACCCACCGTCAGGGCTGGGCGGTCGGTGAAGGGCAGGTCGTAGACGCCGATCAGCAGCTGACCAAACAGTGCTGCCGGTAACTGCTGACGTTCCTTCCAGCCCACGTCGTCCTGCAGGCGCAGCAGGGAAGAAAGCAACAGCTCGATACCGGTGTGCCGCGGGCTACTATGTTCGTTATTCCTCTGTGAAAGCGTGAAACCCAGGTCGTCTGCGAGCGCGTTGACCATGTCGCCAGCGTCTGCGTACACGGCAAGATCGGCGGCCAAAGACGCGCAGCTTGCGCGCAAGGCGCTGATTTCGTCCATTGGTGCTGCGCCTGATGGCGCCGTGACGATCGGCGTCTGAACGTCCTCGATCTCTTCCAAGAGCTTTTCCGGTGATGGCTTGTCCCCCAACGCTTGGCGTATATCGGGAAGGCGTGCTGCTTGCTGCGCCGAGAGGTCTGCACCAACTTGGGTCGGTTCGGGATTGGATACCGCAGTCGGCGCTTCTGGCGGATGCACAGATGAAGACGAGGACTTTGCAAGCTCATTCGTTGAAATGGGCGGAAGGGTATGAGCGCTCTCGGCTACGGGCAGCGAGGGGCGTTGCTCCTGGTGCAGTTCCAGAGCCAACAGACGAGGTGTTTGTTCCAGGTTCACCGCCATTCGGGCAATCAATTCGTCCTGCAGCTCGCTCGAATCCAGCTCCGGCTTTTCACCGTCGTACGCTGACAGAACCTCGAACCACAACAGCGGGAATTGCTCGGGACCACCGAAGTACCGATTCCAAATCGACTCCGCTCGCCGTCGCAAACTGATGAGGCGCACGATGGCAGATTTGCCCAGCCCCGCGTACAGCACCTGTGGGATGGCAGGGAGCAGGTGTTCGAGCGTGTCGAACATGCGGCTGATGTGTGACTGCGAGATGGGATAGCCACCCTCACTCAAGCGCGCCGCGAGCTCGCGTTGGGTGAGGCGGGTGTCCGCGTACTGGAACATGTCTTGGAGCTTTGCCACGGCCAGAGCCCGCTCGATAAACGTCAACTGGCCGTGCAAGTCACTCTCGGCCAGGTGCCCGAGCAAGGCATGTGTTTCCGACTGCCAAGGGCGGAACAGGCAATGGATACGGAAGAACCGCTCTTCGCGCGTTTCATGCCACAGCTCACCGAGGATGCTCAGACGCGTGTTACCGCCGTTGCGGATGATGAAGTGCTGCTCATTGGGACGCCGGGTGATCGCAGGTGGCTGATCCAGGCCACGCTCGCGGATTGAGGCTTTGATGTCGTCATACAGCGGGTTGCGCACCACACGCGGGTTGAGCTCGTAGGGTCGCAGTTGCTCGAGAGTGACCACCATCGGTGTATCGCCAACGGGGGCCATGGCAAGGTCGCGGTCGTGTTTCTGCGGAAAGTGTGCCTGTTGCAGCTGACGCGTGATGTCTTCGGAAGTTGGTGCCTTCATCACTCATCCTCCGATCAGACGCGACGGAGCAGTTGGTGCCCAGCAGCAGTCGAAATGCCCGGCGCACGCGCGGCGAGCGCGCCGATCTGCTTAGCCCATTGCGGGAATAGCTCGATGGCCAAGCGGCGCATCACTTCTGCGGCGCAAGGGCTGCGGCTGCCGGGCGCTGGGACTGGCTCTACCCGGTGCACAGGCAGGCCGAGCGAAGCGGCATTCGGATAAGCCACACGATCGGGGATCACCGTGCTGCAGACGCTGACATGAGGGTCTTCCTGAAAAGAGGTTTGGAGGCTCTGCATGATCAAGCGCGTATCGCGGCGGTTGGCATTGACCTGGTTGAGCAGCAGCTTCACCGATGGCAAGTCCACGCCCAGGTAGCGATAGGGCTCCAGCTCTTCGAAAAGGCCCAGCGTGCCCCGGCGCAACTCACGCGCGGCGAGCATCTCCGGCGGGACCGGGCACAGCGCGCAAGCGGAAGCGAGGATAACCATCTCCACGACCACGCTACGCGCGCCTTGGGTATCGATGATCAGCACGTCGTAATGATCTTCGAAGGCAGGCAGTAGATTGCGCAGGCGTAGCCGACCATCGGCCGCGTGCAGCAGCAGGGTGCTGATATGTCCGGCGCGGTCGTTGGAGACGATCAGATCGAGGTGCTGAACGACGGTGGTGGAGATGATCTGCTCAGGCGTCGTGAGCCGCTGGGCAATGAGCTCGTAGCTGCCGGCATCACGGGACTCGCACAAAGCGAAGTAGCTGGACAGTGTCGGTTGACTGTCCAAATCCAACAGCAGCACGCGAAGGCCGGCATCGGCGAGCACGCCGCCGAGGTTGGCGGCGACGGTGGTCTTGCCCGCGCCGCCCTTGGTCGAGATCAGCGAGAGGACGTCCATGAGTCAGTCCCCCGTGGACAGTCGGTCCTGAACCCACTGTTCGATTTCCAGAGAATCCCAACCGACAGCGCGGGTGCCGATGCGCCGGCATTGCGGAAACTGGCCAGCCTTCATCAGGTTGTAGATGTGCGAGCGTTTGAAGCCGGTTTTCTGCTCCACTTCATCGCGGCGCATGATGTGGCGGTCGGCTGCTAGAGGGGTAGGGCTGGTCGGTTGCATGATGTCACTCCTTAGCGCCGGGTGGCGCGTGGTGGGAAGTGACAGTCAGTGAAGGTCGGAAGAGGGTGAAAAACATTGTCAGGCAATGCTGAGCATTGCCTGACAATGCGGCGTCAGCCCCGTGTCCCTTGGGCTATAAGCCGGCGGGCCTCGGCAAATCGCCGATCAATGGTACTTTTACTCAAGCCCTCCATCCCAGGAAAGCGCAGCAGAATGGCTTGTACCAACGCTGCCTGGCTGGAATAGATCGACTGCTGCCTGCCGTTCTGGTTTTTCCCAAGCGTGGTCTCCAGCATTGCGCCAATCAGCCTGTTTTGGATGGCTTCGGAGGTCTCGGAAGGGATGCCCAGTGAGTCGAGTCGCGCTTTCAGCTTGTCGTTGAGCGTGGAGAGCGCTGCCATTTCGTCAGTGGCGG
This sequence comes from Pseudomonas sp. S32, assembly GCF_016648095.1. Lineage (NCBI taxonomy): Bacteria > Pseudomonadati > Pseudomonadota > Gammaproteobacteria > Pseudomonadales > Pseudomonadaceae > Pseudomonas > Pseudomonas sp. S32. The sequence continues at coordinate 30,853 of NZ_JACVVF010000003.1, read as the reverse complement.
CGGCGTAGGTTTGCTGCAACTGCTCAAGCGTACTCAGGGCAAAGTCCAGATGGGCCTGCTTGGCCAAATGCGCATCCAGGCTGACGCATTCCGAGTGATCAGCGTTTTGGGCAAAGAGAAAGGCAGGCCTTTGATCGGGCAAACTACGTAAGAACCAGACCAAGAGATCAGTGCGCCGTATGGAGTAGTACACCCGATGTACGTGGCTGTCGGACGTAATCGGCTGCCCCAGGTAGGTCGCTGGCAATTCACCGCTGAGGATGGCGTCGTAGATGCACTCGACATGATCGTGCAGAGTAGGCCACTGCGGGAAATGCTTTCTCAAACTGCCTGGTTGCGACAAGTCGACCTGCAGGATTTCGTCTTCGTGCTCTGAGAGATCACACCACAAGATCGCGGCGTCGATGGGATGGTAGGAGCTTCTTATCGTGATCATGGCACACAGCCTCCAGCTGCGTTCATCCAGGAATCGCTGGCGGGGGCTGCTAACGTGGCCCCGTTCAAGCGAGCCGGGTTCCGAAAGACCTTTTTCGGATCCAAAACCGATGACCGCAAGTTCGAATTTTCGTTCCGTAGACCAAAAGGTAGTGCGACAGGTTTTGACGGTGCTCGTTAAATCCGGGCGCGGATAACTATCCTGAGTTGGAAGTCTTTAACATATTGAAACGATAGCAGGCAGGCTAGGATTCCGTTTGGGCATTCTTATCGTATGGCAATCTGCCAGACGCTGACGAACACAGACGAGTTTCATGCAGGATGCGACAAGCCTGCGCCGAAGTTGATCACCCTTGTGTTTGGGTATTGTTGTACAGGCTCGGTGTAATCGCCTGTTTCCCGTCGGGAACAGGCAAGCCATGGCCATTTGGATTGCTACGAGGTGGCGACCGACCGCTAGCTGACCAGTCGTTTGTGGTAAGGACTGAAGCCGGCCAGACGCAACTCTAGCAACCGTTTTACCCTCCCTTCATATGCGGGGGCGATTTAGAATCGCTTAGGTAGCAAATTTTGTCGCCAATAGCAATGAAGCAGCAACCGGATTGATCACGGTAATTGTTGTCCAGAGAACTTTAACTGAACAGCTTGTCGATGAAGAAGACGATACTAACTACCGAGCTTTGGCACGTTGGATGTAGAAGAGCGCAATCGGTCATTCGCAACCCGCTGCCTCGACACATAGCGAAAATTTTTCCATGCTGCTCGACAGCCTAGCCCCAGCAAGGCAGTCTCCCGAAATCTATGGTGCGGGGCTGGAAACTGATGACATTCTCGTTGGAGCAGCTTCCCGATGCTGAGGCGTAAGCCAGCCCCAGTGGCGTTCCTCTTATAATCCTTCCTGTAAGAGGGCCTCCCGATCAGCTTGCTGATCTCATGGAGGCTTTATTTAGGTCAGCTTTGGAGGTAAATCACGTGTGTATGGGTGTATTCGTACAAACCATGTTTACCGTCAGCGCCCCCTATGCCTGATTTACGCGTTCCAGCGTGGAAGCCTTGCATAGCTTCAAAGTGTTCACGATTAACATATGTCTCACCGAAGTCCAGCTCACGTACTGCATGCATAGCGTTACTCAAGCTTCGGGTGAAGATCGATGAGGTAAGACCGTATTCGCTATCATTAGATAATTTAATTGCTTCGTCCAGATCGTCTACGACCTGGATCGGAAGCACTGGCCCAAAGATTTCCTCCCGCATGATCGCCATATCCGCGGTGCACCCAGCAATGACCGTGGGTTGGAAATGGAAACCTTGTGGTTGATCTGCCAAATTTCCGCCAGTAATAATATACGCGCCTTGGCTACGTGCCATATTGACCTTTTCAGCGACTTTATTTAGACCCATCTGATTGATTAGAGGCCCCATTTCGACGCTTTCGTCAGCCAAGGGGTCGCCATAGCGAGTTGATGCCATTGCTTGAGATATGCGCTCAATAAATTGGTCAGCGACTGAGCGCTGTACGTAGACACGCTCTGCGCAGTTACATACTTGACCTGTATTGATGATGCGCGAGTCGCGGATCGCTTTTACCGCGAGGTCGAGATCAGCGTCGCCCATAACGATGGCCGGTGCTTTTCCACCAAGCTCAAGATTTAGCTTTGTAAGATTGGGAGCCGCCGCCGCCATGATTCGGGCGCCCGTATCGACACTGCCCGTGAAACTCACCATGTCGATCCCTTTATGGCTGCTGAGCTGCCCGCCGACAGTTCCCGCACCACTTACAACATTGAATACACCAGGCGGTAGATCCACTTCAGCAACCAGCTTTGCAAATTCAAAGCAATTGTTTGGGGTTTCCTCGCTTGGCTTGATTACTATGGTATTCCCAGTGATCAATGCGGGCGCCATCTTTCGAGCGATCAGGAAAAATGGAAAGTTCCAAGGGAGAATGCCTGCAACTACTCCTAGCGGCTTGCGGAAGAGGAAAATGTTTTCGTCAGGGCGGTCGCTAGTGATTATTTCTCCTTCGATTTGGCGTGCCCATTCGGCCATATAATCCAGATAATCAGCGGTAAAGTTGACCTCCACTTCTGCTAGGGGCGAAATCTTTCCTTGCTCGGCAGTAATGGTTCGAGCGAGACTGGTGACATTCGAACGCAATTTGGCCGCGATTTTGCGAAGATACTGAGCGCGCTCGTTAGCTGGCTTGCGTGCCCACTCTCGCTGAGCCCCACGCGCGGAAGCGACCGCCGCGTCAACGTCTTCATTAGTTGAAGAAGGGACAAGTGAGAGTTGTTCTCCTGTTGCAGGATTCCAAACAGGGATATGTTCAGAGCTATACCTGAAACTGCCGCCAATGTAATTGTGATAAATCGGTAAGGTCATGAGGATACCCGATGTTTAATAGGTGCGAGAAGATTCAGAGGCCTTCGTATTTGTCGAGCGATAGCGCGCCAGATTGGTAGCTGCCGCTTGGCGGAATAGACTGATATCAATCCCTACCGCAATAAACGTGCATCCCCATTCAGCGTAGCGTCGCGCGTCCTCCTCATGCGGAGCCAAGATCCCCACAGCTTTACCCGCTGAAATAGTAGCGTCGATAGCCCTTCGAATTTGCGTCTGAACTTCAGGATGCGAGGGGTTGCCCGGGTAGCCTAAGCCTATCGACAGGTCAGCTGGGCCTACAAACACAGCATCCACACCCTCCACAGCGGCAATTTCTTCTACATTCTCAACTCCCAGGCGGGATTCGACTTGTACGATAAGGCAGAGCGATTGATGGGCTGTGCTGAGATAATCCGGAACGCTGTCCCACCGAGTCGCCCGTGCCAGCCCTCCACCCACACCTCTGATCCCATAAGGCGGGTAACGCATTGCTCGTACAATGGACCGGGCCTGTTCGGCAGTTTCGACCATAGGAACCATCAACGTCTGTACGCCAATATCGAGCAGTTGTTTGATAAGCGAAGGATCTCCGTTTACCGAGCGCACAACGGGCGCTGTACGATATGGCGCCACCGCCTGGAGTTGGTTAAGGATGGTTGGTACTGTGTTGGGAGCATGTTCACCGTCGATAAGCATCCAATCGTAGTCGCTGCTAGCCGCGATCTCGGCTGCATAACCCGAGGCGAAGCCCGCCCACAGACCATAACGCGTCAGCTTGGATGCGATCGCTGCCTTGAAGCTATTGAAAGGCATTTCCATCTTAACTCCCAGATTTATTGCAAGTTAACAAATAGACCACCGTCGACTAGTAGAGCCGCACCTGTCACATATCTGGCCATGTCTGAAGCAAGGAAGACAACCGGTCCCGCAATATCCTCTGGCTGACCAAGCCTTGCCAATGGAGTCCGCTGCACCATATATTGCTTCTTCGCCGGATTGGAGAAGTCATCTTTATTTATGTCTGTTGCGATTGAACCTGGCATTACGGAATTACAGCGAATGCCGTAAGGGCCCAGTGCAATTGCGCAAGATTGCATAAGTGAATGGATGCCCGCTTTCGTTGGCGTGTAGTGCGTTTGCATAGCTCCACCGACCAATGCGCTAATAGAGCTGATGGCAATGATGGAACCACCGGAGCCTTGACGTTTCATCTGATTAGCCGCCGCCTGGACGGCGAAATACGGGCCGGTAAGATTGGTATTAATGGTTTTAAGGTATACCTCTTGTGGCATGTCAAGGAATGAATGAAATGGACATATCCCTGCGTTATTCACAAACACATCAACACTACCGAACACCTCAACGGCTGCGGCTACGAGCTTTTCCCCTGTTTCCGGGGCTGCCGCATCGGCTCCAACGTGTATAGCTTGTCCACCGAAAGTCTGGATTTCTTTGATAAGAGATTCGGCGTCCCCGACCCCTTGAGCATCCCCAATATGGGTGATGACCACTCGGCCTCCTTGCCGGGCGCATTCCAGCGCGGTCGCACGACCGATTCCTCGAGTGGCGCCAGTCACGATGACAGTTTTGTTCTCAAGAAGCATAACGTTCTCCTAAATCAGCCTAAGTAGTTGCCATAACCTACAAGAGCGATAGATGAAAGAACAACCATGATTCCAACCAGTAGAGTGCTCTTGGTGGAGCTGCTTGTTCCCTTCCACTCTCGGAAATAAATACCCCATAGGTTGGATACAATGATTATGAACGACATGTGTAGAACCCAGGAGCTTGCGTCGTTGTGCATGCGACTCGCGCCCATGCCATAAAAGAAAAATTGGAGGAACCATAACGTTCCTGCCGCTGCGACCAGCAGGTAGTTACGTATGAGAGGCGTTGACCTGTCGCTATAGTTACCAAAACTTTTGTTGCGGTAGTTCAACCAGAGACACCAGATACCATTCGTGGTTAATCCACCCCACATGATGACCATAAACGTAACGTTATTTTGGAAAAGAATGTTCGCCCCATTAGAGACAGCCGCTTCGGCGAGTGGCTCGCCAGCGGCTATTCCGTAGCTGAAGCAGGCGCTAAGTACCCCAGAGACGAGCGCTACCAGCGCGCCCTTTGTCAACGAGAATTCTTTAACGCTTTCGAATTTTGTTGAGTCTGGTAATTCACGCTCTTTGACGAGCCCCGCACGCCCACAGAGCGCGATGCCGAGCAGTGAAACAAGCACACCGACCAAGAGCCAATGACCACCGGCAGTCGCGACCATTTCTGTAAAGGTCCCGGCCCTGGCGTCTGTAAATAGGTCGCGATAGATAGGAGGCATAAGCGTGCCCAGCGCGGAGGTCAGGCCCATAATGACTGACATGCCAAGCGACAGACCCAAATATCGCATTGTTAAACCGAAGGTGAGGCCGCCAATTCCCCACAGTACGCCGAAGGCGTAGGTCCAGAACAAAGTTATGTTGTCTGCATTACGGATAATGTCTACGAAGTTTGGTACTGTGAGCTGAGCGGCGATCAAGGGAACGATAAGCCACGATACCAAGCCGCCCGCAATCCAGTAGCTTTCCCAAGACCACCCAGCGACCTTTTTATAAGGAATATAAAAGCTGCCGGAGGCGAAGCCGCCAATCAAGTGGAGTACGACCCCCAATACTATAATTTCCACGATGTTTAACCTTTATTATTCTTGGGACGGCCATCTCGCCCCCCTATTGCTCCGCAGGGCGAGACGGTACGTATCGATGCCTGTAAAGCAAGGCTGCGGTTGTGCAGGCTCTACAACAACTACGGCTGTGGCAGACAGCCTTGTTTCAGCGGCTGTAAGGCCGATGCAGGGCACACTCGGGGTTCAGCTCGACGCCAAATCCAGGCTTATTCAACACAGATGCGCGCATACGCCCATTGATTGGGACCGGCTCTCCAAGAAGCTGAGGCGAAAACATCGGAATAACTTTGTCTGCTTTCGGTGCCATGTTGAGGAATTCGGCAAATGGGCTGTTTGTGCGGCTAATCACGAAGTGGTAGCTATAAACGGAGGAACCGTGCGGTACGACTAGAGCATTATGAGCGTCTGCTAAGGCAGAGATCTTTATCAACTCAGTCAGACCACCACACCATCCGACATCTGGTTGAATAATGTCGCAGCAGCCCATTTCGAGCAGCATACGAAAGCCCCAGCGAGTAGCTTCGTGTTCCCCTGTGGTAACCATCATTCCAGCGGGTGCATTTTTGCGCAGGGCAGCGTAGCCCCAGTAATCATCAGGTGGCAGAGCTTCTTCAATCCATTTGAGACCGTACTCTGCCGCACCGTGTGCTAGCCGTGTAGCGTAGTTGAGATCCAAGCTCATCCAGCAATCAAACATTAGCCAGAAGTCATCGCCAACTTTCTCACGCATATTAGCGAGATGTTCCAGATTCTTGCGAAGGCCTTCCTCGCCTTCAGCAGGACCGTGCTGCAATGGCATCTTACCGCCGATGAATCCCATTTCTTTAGCCAGGTCTGGTCTTGCGCCGGTGCAGTAGAACTGCAACTCATCGCGAACAGCGCCACCCAGAAGTTGATGTACAGGCTCCTGACGGATCTTTCCCAGCAGATCCCAAAGCGCCAAGTCGACGCCAGAAATCGTGTTGATTACGACGCCTTTACGACCGTAATAAAGGGTGGAGCTGTACATTTGATCCCAGATTTTTTCGATGTCTGTGACCTTCGCACCCTCAAGGAATCGAGCGAGATGTTTCTCCACTATATAGGCGCCGATTTCACCACCGGTAGTGACTGCGAAGCCAACGTTTCCATCACTTGCTTCGATTTCTACTACCAAGGTACCAAGGACGTTGATGCCAAAGCTTTGGCGACTTTGGCGGTACTCTGGGTAGCGACTCATTGGTGTTGCGATGTGGTCGTCAATCCAGTGACCGGCAGCTTGGTCGTGATAGTCGGCGCCGCCGCCTGTCAGGGTAAATGCGCGTACGTGCTTAATTGTTGGAATAGTCATTGAGCAGTCCAGTGGTTGAGGAGCTTGTCAGCGCGGGTAACGTGTGAACCCAAACGTTTCGAGAAATCAGGCCATCAATGCGTCCAGTTTCACCTAGCGAGTTAGGCAAGTGACGACCAGATTCCCATCAACGCCGGGTCTCGCTATCTATCGGGAGCGTTTACTCAATAGATGCCCCTTTAAGGTGCGCCCTAGCTGGTTTGAGTCTACGGCTACGGATTGATGCGGACTAATTCGAAAAAACTTACTACCGATGCACAGAAGGTATCGATTCGCGTCTAAATTGGGGCTCTAGCCGGGTTCCTCTGGATTAACGAGCGCGGTATGCTTGGCTTGCATTCAACAAAAAGAATTTTTCTTGATGCGCTATTGAGTAGCGAGCCATGCACCGGCGGATGAGACACATGGTTGTGTCGAAGTCGGCAACTGTGTCGCTATTCGGCCAGTCGCTTCCGAAAAAGCACCGGTCCTCGCCGAATGCTTCCCAGAGAAAATCAATTCGCTCAGCGTAAGCGCTGAGATCTGTCACCAAGACTCCAGCACTCAGCTGTGGGATTTCCGCTAATTTGGCCAAAACATTGGAGCGCATACCCAGTTCGCTTACTCGCTGCGCGAATGCCCGATCCTCACCGGGCGCAATTTTTGCGTTTGGCAGGTGATCGATGACGATTCGAAGCTCTGGTATTGCATCACTGAGGAGTAGTAGGGCGTTCAACAAACGCAGGTCAGGGTTAGCGGTTTCAAGCACACGCCCACTCGTGGCGAAAGTTTTCATTCGATCAACAAACCCTGGCCTATGCTGGTCAACAAGTAGGTCGCGGCCCCAGAGATTCCCGTACCTAAGCCCGAGAAACAAGGGCTCCTGGGCCAAGAAGTCGAACTCCCTATTAAAGCTCGGCTGAGTAAAATCCAGGTTACCCACGAATCCAAGGAATCGCGGGTCTTGCTTAATCGTGCGCAAAAGCCAGTGATTATCTTCAACCCATGGACTGGCTTCGACCGCTATCGCCTTGGTTATGCCATGCGGTTCTGCAATTTTCCAATAGCCTGTAGGCAAGCAAGGTCGGTAGATATCGTCCCCCACGTACGGCCAAGGGACGCCTTCCTGGCGGTTTGGGTCGAACAAATGGATATGGCAGTCAGCAATCGGTCCGGTGTAGCCGTTTTCAATTCGGAAGGCCAATGCTCTTCTCCTTTTCGTTTAAGCTCTCGATAGCAAGTCAGATCGATAAAAACTAATACCAAAATTTCAGGATGCGATAATCTATGGGTATCAGTAAGCAGTTGGATCTCCCTATGAATGTTTCTCAGCCTGCTCGGAGTCTTTTCAATCGGCTGCGCTACAAGCATCTGTTGATGTTGGTAACGTTAGGCAACAGCCTTAATCTGCATCGTGCGGCAGAAACCCTAAACATGTCTCAACCAGCGACATCTCGCATGCTGCAAGAGATTGAGGACGCATTCGGTTGCTCGTTGTTTGAGCGGCAAGCTCGCGGAATGCGTCCAACCGTTTTAGGTGAAGAGTTGCTTCGGTTTGCTCGGGCAGCCCTTAATGGCCTGGAGCGATGCGCAGAAGAACTAGCAGATCGGCAAGCCGGCGGGTACGGATACCTCGCAGTTGGTGCGATTATGGGCGCTGTTCCAGATCTGGTGGTCCAATCCATAGCCGAAATCAAGTCCAACCATCCTCTTTTGCGACTTCGCATCATGGGTGACACCAGTGACCAACTCAGCGAGCTACTCGACCAGCGCCGTATTGATGTCGCTGTTGCACGTTTAACTAATAGCGATGATCGAAATCGTTTTGCATTTGAGCCACTAGGTGATGAGCATCTCGTTGTAGTAGTACGGGCTGGCCATCCTCTGAACAACGCAAGCCGACCGAGCTTGATTGAAATGGTTGAGGCCTGGCCGTGGATTCTTCAGCCTGATACTAGTCCGGCTAGGGTTGCTTTAGAGCAAGCTTTCTCTCGTTTAGAGGTACCTTCTCCATGCGATGTGATCGAATGCTCCTCGGTGTTTGCCATGTTGCAATTGGTACAGATCACGGACGGAATCCTAGTTTTAACCGATACTGTAGTACGCGATTATGTTCAAACTGGCTTGCTTAGAATTTTGGATGTAGAAGTAGAAGAGAAACTATCGCCGTTTGGTTTGATCCTTCGTAAAGACGAGCAACCGAGCCGTGAGCTAGCGATGTTTTTAAAGATCCTCCGCAAATGGGCCGTTAAATAATCTCTACTTCCCCACTGAGCTAGCCATAGCTAAAAAAAACCCTCGGCAAACCCGCACCGGTTACCGAGGGTGTAAGGAAAATGACCGCACGAGTGCGGGTTAGCCTTCATTGCACAGTAGAGCTTCGGTCTAGTGACCGGTACCTAGGAGAGAGAGATGAACATCACCAACGACGCACCTGGGCAGACATGGATCGTTAGCTAACAAATACTAGTTTTTTGCGTAAATTTGTCGAATGATATCTTTAGTGGTCTCGATATAGCCGGCCACATCGTCATCAGTCATTGGCAGTGTAAGGCCCACTTGGCCCCTGTGCACTGGATAGTAACCACGAGTCGCCATTTCCAGCGCATATATACCCATGCTGTTTTCATCAATTTTGTGCCAGTAGTCTCGATGGGTAGTGATCGTCTGCCCGACTTCTTTCGTGAAGGCATAGGCAAAGACGGAGAACGACCCGAATACCACGAACGGGAACTTATTATCAGAGGCCCAAGAGTTTAGCTCGGTTCTGATAGTACTGGCCATGTCATTGAGGCGTTTGTAGGCCGCAGCATCCATGGCTTTGAGGCACGCAATACCGGCAGCGCATGCCATAGGATGGCCATGGTGTGTACCTGAGATCATCACTTGATTATCTTCAAGGACCCTGAAAACTTTGCGGCTTCCGCCAACCGCGCCAATTGGCAATCCGCCGCCAATCATCTTACCCAATACTGTGAGGTCAGGCTTGATTCCATACTCGCTTTGCAAACCGTTGTAGGCCGCGCGGAAAGTGATCGTTTCGTCAACGATTAACAGAATGCCGAGTTCTTCTGTCAGAGCGCGTAGACGCTTGACGAAGGTCTTGTCCAGCTCAACGATCCCGCCGGCGCAAGATTGCAATTCCATGATCACGCATGCGATATCCTCAGCTTGACCTCGCAGAATTTTCTCGCAAGCATCGAAGTTATTCTGAATCAGGATCACCACATTGTCGGTTTTGAACGACGGAATGCCGTCTGAGTCAGGCAATGCTTTCGGGTTAAAATCTGGACCGGGGAAATTATCGGGATTTGGGTGAGCGGAAACGGCTAAATCGTCGGTAAACCCGTGGTAGCCTCCCTCGAATTTTGCGATTTTCTTACGACCGGTGAAACCGCGGGCGATTCGAACCGCGCTTAGGCAGGCTTCGCTAGCAGAGCAGGTAAATTTGACTTGTTCAACAGAATCTATGCGCTCGCAGAGCAATCTAGCCAAGTCTAATTCGTGGTCTGTTGGATTTCCGAATGAGAAACCATTTGGAAGCAGCTTTTGAATAGCTTCAATTACCGCGGGGTGATTGTGCCCCAAAACGTTCGTTGAGAAGTTATTATTCAGGTCAAGCAGCTTTCGGCCATCAATCGTGTGGATATATTGGGCATCACCTTTTTCGACGAAGATCGCATGCGGACCGTAACCAAAAGTGCGACGGCTAAATCCGCCTGGGATATAGTCTTTGCCTTTGGTTGTTTCTTTCTTCGAAAGGTGAAAAGCGTCGGAAAAGTTTTTAAGAGATTGTTCGTAGTCGAGCTTCATAGCAATACCCAATTCTGATGCACTTTACACGGAATGGCATAGTGCAATTATTTTTCCACTTGAGATTTCTGTGGCAGATAGCTTTAATGCTGCGGCCATTTCGAAGTGGTCGATCTCGATGATTACAAGCCCCACCAGCTGTGATCATGAACCTGAGATTTGATTATATTTCGGTGTCTATCTTGGGCAATCCCGCTTTTCGTATCGTCCAATCACGTACAGAGATTGAGGGGCTTGTAGTGCTTGGTCACCGCCGTCAAACCTGGACGGTGGCCGTGTGAGCTGTGAGGGAGGGCGGTCTCTACAAAACTCGTTGCTGTCTGAACGACATGCTGTGGCCGGAGTGCGATCAGGAGCGAAAGGGCTGGTGTTTTGAGAGGAGCGACTAGGGTTAAAGCTATGCTTTTCTCAGAGCATCCAGCATGGATTTCTCAAAGCGTCGTGCAGGAGCGGAAGACGGGTCCACGACGTCGAAGCCATGGTACGCCCCTTCGATGGTAACAAATTCGGTGGGAACACCCGATTTGACGAGCCTTTCAGCAAAAAGCTTATCCTCTAGAAAAAACAGATCAATTGATCGGACGCCGATCCAAATAGGCGGTAGGTTTTCTAGGGAGACCGCACGCGCCGGGACCGCATGAGATGGACCGGTATCGGTTCCAGGCTCTTGACCTAAAAAAGCTTTCCATCCGGCACGATTGAACTGGGGGGGCATAGCAATGCTCCCACACCTGGCGGCGGTTGTAATAGTACAGTACGATCATCGAGCATAGGATAAATGAGTACTTGGTATGCAATGCTGATTTCACCTCGTTCTGTAGCTAATAGTGCGAGCAGTGCTGCATGCCCGCCTCCCGGGCTTTCTCCAACTAACGCTATACGCTCTGGATCTATACCCAATGCCGAGGCATTATTACGGACCCACGCTAGTGCCGCATAATTATCTTCAATTGAGTCTGCATATGTGAACTCTGGACCTAGTTTGTACTCTACGCTGACAATCGTACAGTCCAGCTCCACCGCCCATCGCTGAAGGCCATTTACCCTATCTAACGCACTTCCGGCAATATGGCCCCCTCCATGCATAAAAATATTCCCAAGCGGTTACGATTCGGTCGCTCGTTAATGACATATGCTCTGACTGGTAATCTGTCGGATTGGGGTTGAATAGATATCGATCGGATGTTCCATGCATCGACCTGGGGCGATGGTCTGGGAATTGAAGATGATAGGGCGTTCACGAATTCCTCAAATTTCTCAGGGTTTGGCAGGCTATTTGTGAATTTATCGATCTCCTTTGTACTTTCTCTGAGGTGGGGGTGAACATGTGAAAACTTGCGATCAAGCTTAGCCGCCTCGCTACGATAGTTCCATAAGGCTATTGGCGCCATACTTGCGACAGCTATTATTTCTCTACGAGTTCTAGCCATATTACCAAACATCACTGAATGTACGAGGGGTCCCGAAAGACCCCTCGTATGGTCTAATTAGAATTGTTTACTTGCTTGGAATACAACGCCAGCTGAGCATGTGTCACGGTGTCCCCAACTGGTTTCACATTCCGTCTTGGACAGATCCGTGTCTACGTAACTCACCGACCAGTCGACGCCCAGCATGGTTTTAGAAAGCTTCAGCTCCCAGTCGTAGTACCCCTGGCGGCTATTTCCATGGCTGTCGTAGAAATCATAGTTAAAATCATTATACTCTAGCTTTGTATACCACTTAACTTCGAATGGGAGGGGTACTGTATAGCCAAGAAAGCGAGAAAATTGATTGGGTATATGGTTGTCTATCTCATAGTCGTAAAACATCCCTGCCTTAAAGTTTTTATAATTTATCTCGGCGTAGATTTCAGTTGCGTCCGCAGATGATTCTTTCGGATATTCATACCGCGCGATATTAGCCATGAAGCTAAGGTCATCATTAAAGCTGTGCATGTAGCCAAGTTGATAACCGGTCTCAAGTCTGGTTTTTGTGCCGAAGTCGACATTAGAGCCCCATAGCCCCAAGAATACCCCGCTTGTATGAGTAAGCTGCGCGAAGCCTTGGATGGCCGGGTTTTTTTGTGAGATAGATGCCCCGTAACTACGGTAGTCAGATGCGGCGTTCACCCAGAGAGATAGATCTAAATCATGCCCGATATCGGCAGCATAAGTAGGAAGCGGGGCACACAGGGTCGCAACGCACAAAGCGGGGATGAATTTCATGATGATTCTCGAAGCGCGTTAGAGTGATTTTTGTAAAGCGCAGACAGTCAGGAATCGTAGTTGGCGTACGATTCTAAAAAGAATATTATTTTTATTGCCCTTGGTGCTGGATTTTGACCAGCACCAAGAGTTCAGCAGTTACCTCTGGATCTTTAGGATTTTAATTGGGCCTATCAAGCCCGCCGGACGGAGTGGAGCATCTGGAAGGTACGTTGGGATTGTGGTTTTTGCTATGCGATCCTCTTTGCCAGGCTGCGCATCGCCTATTAGACGATTGACCCAAAGGTTAGCCACGCGGATTTCCAACTCATTATTGCCTTCACGGAGCATTGAGCCGAGCTTGATCTGATAAGGCGGGTGCCAGGCCGTGCCAACGACCGTTCCATTTACCACAACTTCTGCGATATCACCAACAGCGCCTAAGTCGAGGACTGTGTCCGTAGCTTGTTGGGTCGACGATACATTGAAGTTAGTTTTATATGTCGCAACCCCGGAGAAATACTTGATTGAATTATCGGGGTGGGCAGTTAGCGAGGTGAGGCGGTCCAATTTCACCGACTTCGGAGCGCCGTGCCCTGGTTCGAAACTAACTTCCCAAGGACCGCTGACCTCCTGCGAGACTCTAGTGTGGGGGGTAGTGATAGTTAGTTCCTTCGCTTGGGTATTCTTGCGAAGTACTAGGAAGTAACTTTCGTTCGCCTTCATATTAAGAGCGATAGTCGTGGTAAGGCCATTGCTGCTAAAACCGACAGGCTCGATGCTCGCGTCTTCTGCTCTCCAAATCTCAGGAGCTTTGCCAGTGACTCGAACATTGACTGTGGCGGAAATTTCATGAGGCTCGCGATTGCTCACGAAATATATATCTCCGTCTTCCAGTTTGCGATGTGTATAAAGAATATCGCCGCTGCCTCCGTTTACACGATATTCGAAGTCTGGATGGATCTTCAATTGTCGCAGTGCAGCCTCGACGTCGGTTTCGGCAATGACGCGGCCCTTACCTAACGAAGTTACATCTTTTGTCGACCACAGGCGATTAACTAGAGCAGCATACGTTTCTGGATCGTCAGCGAGGCTCGGGCTTCCGGTGGGAGCTTTGCCGACCACTATCCCCCCTTGCTCAACCAGTTGGGCTAGCCGTTGGAGCACAGGCAGTGTCATCTGATCGCTGCCCCGCCCGAGGTAAAGAACTCGGTATTGCGCGCCACTCGGAGCAACGTATTTGCCGTCCTGGACCTTCAAGGCATCGGTGAGGGCGGTTGCGTTGACGAAGTCGTAGCCATACCGTTTTGGCGCATCTTGGAAATAGCCGTCTGCCGCTTGCGTGACGATGGATGACTCTTCTCCATAGAAGTACGCCACATCAGCCTGATATCGGCCTTGCTGGAGCAGCAGCGAGCTACGTGTGAGATATTCGACCCATGGTTTGGCCATGGATGCCCAACTCTCGTGGCGGTTAAATGTCTGGCCAAAAATGGACAGCGAGATGCCCGGCTTCATGTCATCGCGTGGCACATGTGCAGAAGCATGAATTACTGGCCGGTTGAGGCCTTGTGCAAATGCAAAGTCTGCTGTTCTACGCAAATCCGCGGGCGCGAAAGCCCAAGGCGCGAGCATGGAGGTGAAGCTTTCCGCTGCTACCAGGTTTTGACCATAGATGTGAGCAACCGAGGCCGCGCCACGGATATCAGCTTGTGCGCTTGTCGTAGGTTCTTCCCCGGTGGGGGCCGCCCAGATTGCAGCCATAGGAATGGTTGCGTAGCGACGCATATCCATGTCATCACCCAAGACGGGCCGACTAAATTCCAGCGATTCACCGTACACTGTTAACCCATTTTCGTGAGCTACATCTGCGATCGTTTTGTAATGTTCAGTTGCTATCAGATCTGAGAGCGTACGCCGATAATCATAAAGGAACGCGTCTGTCTTGATGCGAGACTCGATAATGGCACCTGTCAAAGTCGGTAGCCACGGAGTCGGATCGTATCCGCGGAGAGATTTGAATTTCGTAACTAGCTCCGGGGTCCAGTTCGCCGTTCCAGATTCAATGCTATCGGTAGTCAAAGCTCTCAAGCCGCTCCGAAATAGGTCATTCGACTGAACAGCGTTTTTATAAATACTCAGATAATGTTCTAAGTACCGGCGCACTGCATTTCCGTCATACTTGTCGACTTCCAAGCCAGTCGATTCGCTAGTCGCAGGGTGGTTCATTTTGCCGGTAAGGGAATAGCCCATCCGGATAATTTTCCACTGGCCTGACGGTGCATTCCAGCTGAGCGAACCGTCGGATGACATTTTACTTGTGAGGTCGATCACCTCCCCTAGGGGGGTAGCCGGCGCCATGGGGTCAATCTCATCATCCAAGGCGAAGTAGTTATGCACAGTAGCAAAACCGGCTTTTTGCTCGAAGTGGTTGACCTTTGCATCTCCAGAAAGACTGATAATTTCTAGCTTCGGCACGGACTCCGAGATGCCAAGGTATTTCAGCTGGTTGTCAATATCGACGCCTGGAAGCAATGTATTCGAAGCCCGAAACGCAGAGGAGTGCGGGAGTTTGGCGGTGACCAGTACTCGGAAATATCTCGCCTGCTGTTCTGCGAAACTCATCGTCACGGGTAGCTCACTGAGTTTCGTCTCACTTACGTGGCGCCAGGTTTCACCGTCGTTGCTGGCTTGGATTTCTACCTTCCAAACAGGACCGTCTTCGTTGATGACGTCAGCTATGTAAATAGTGGCGGAACGTACCGACTGGATCTCGCCATAATCTAGATCAATTTGAACTGGTTTCTGGCTCGCATCTCCTAGGGGAACGACATTCGCTAGGCGCCCGTTTTCCAATGCTGCTGCTTCAGTACTCTGCCCGTCTACAACCATGGTTGGGGTGGGTAAGCTTGGAGCGGCTTTCACCTTCAAGGCGTAAACTGCGATGTCTTGAAAGTACTCATCTATCTTGGGTGGGGCGACCCCACTGATCGCTGCCAACCCAAGCTGCACTGGGAAATCCTTGTACGGGCCGTTTACTGAAGGGGGCTTGGGTAACACCGTCTTCAGATGCTGACCACCATGAACGACTGCTTCTGACCATACGATTTTCTTATTGCTATCGGCAGGCTTCACCCAGGGGCCACCTGTTTCACTCCAGCCGGCAGAGGTAGCTATCGCTAGCTCAAGGTTGAGGCTTGCTGCTTTGGAAGCAGTCTTGCGAAAAATTTCTTGCCATTCAGGGGACATGTAGCGCACGGGCTTGTCCACGAGCTGAGGTGAGGGAACTTGAACATCGAAGCTTGTCGCTCCACCAAGTCCTACTTGTTTCATCCATAGCAGATCTTTTTCCACACCGTTGGCGGTGATGTTTCCATTGATCCAGTGCCACCACGCCCTAGGTTTCGAGGCGTCTGGAGGTGAGCTGAACTGCTCTTGGAGAATGTCTTTCGCATAAGCTGGATTGGTAGCTGTCATAATTGCGGCAGCAAGGACGAGCATCTTCGGTACGAGACGCATTTTTTTCATAATGAATGCCTAATTCGATTGCCAGCCGAGAATTAATAAAGTGGATTCAGTAACTGGCAGGGGGCAAAAAATACTTGCTTAAGACAAGATTAATATTGCTGCTGAGTTTGTTTTTTTTATACATGAGCGTTCCTGGCGGTTCCGCGGTTTTGCGTTGATAAAATTATTTTTTTGCACTTGAACGCGTGACGATTTTTGCTGGGCTATCTCGAGTATCGCAATCACCAATCTGCGATTAAGCAATCGGATTTCGCGATTATGCTCCACGGCGATAGCCGAGGGGGGAGGGAGGGCTGGAGCAGGGGCTCACAGCGAGTGTTACGTTTCGAAGACAGTGTTACCTTAAGGAATGGCGAAGTGGCGCCTGGTACCGGGTCTTAATGCTTCCGGTTTTTTTCGGGTAGACTGACGAGTCGGGCCACCCGCTCTGCCTGCCCATCGCTGAAGGGCAGGTTGAGGCAAGTCGGGCAGCCCTGCTGCGCTTAAATGCGTCATCAGGTCACTAGGCGTGCACTAATTAGGTGCATTCTAGGGCGTCAATCCTAGATTATCGTCAGTCGTACCTTTGGTTGAGTGAGGGGAGGAGCATGTCAGTCTGCTTGTGCACGGTTTTTGCATGATTCAGGACTCCAACCCCCTCCATGAGTGAGTACCCCCCCATGGACACTAGACAACTGCTCCTCGCAACTCGTCTTGCGGAGACGCTGCATTTCGGTAGGACTGCCGAACTAGAGAATATTGCTCAGTCCGGATTGAGTGCCCAGATAGCAAAGCTGGAGACGGAGCTTGGCTTCAAGCTGTTCGAGCGTACCAGTCACCGAGTATCGCTGACTGATGCAGGTCAGACTTTCATAGAGCAGGCTCGATCGCTTCTCTGCACAATGAACAATACCATCATTGAATGCCGCGCGATCGCTGAGCGGAGCCGCGGCGTGCTCAAGCTTGGTTTTTTTGGGGATGCTGCTGGTGAGCTAACACACCTAATATTTACACTGTTCCAGAAGAGTAACCCTGACATTCGCTTGGTTTTCACTGAGTTATCTATGACTAATCAGGTGCAGGCGTTGATATCAGGAAAGGTCGATGCCGCATTGGTACGTTTGCCAATTTCAGACCCCCGATTGGAGTTCGATGTCATGTTTGACGAGCCGCGGATGGCTGCGGTTCCGGCTTACCACGAAATGGCAGATGCACCGATTCTGGCCATTTCAGATTTGATCGAACAGCCTTTCGCTGTAGCGGGGGAAGGGGCGCCTACTGAGTGGGCTGCGTATTGGAGCCTCGGGCCGGAGCGCCAGGAGCCAGGTCGAATAGGAGCTTATGTTCAGTCGATTCCGGAAAGCCTGGCTGCGGTAGCGTACGGAGGTGCTTTTGATACCTTTCCATTGACTGCGACGCGCTTGTTCAGCCACCCCGGAGTTCGCTATGTTCCAATGGCTGATGCTCCCCGCAGTTCCTTAGCATTAGCAACGCTAACGGGCAATAGGTCCCCGGCGGTGCGATCTTTGCGTAAGTGTGTTGCTGAGACGCTCGAAAGCTCATTATCTTGCTTGCCGGAAGCTCGTCGCTGTCAAGTGGCGTAAGTCGTTAGGCCTAGTAAGCGTCCGGCTGCGATGCAACCGGACGTTTTTATCAGAATGGATAATGACGCGGTTCGCGTTGAAGCGAAACCCATTGAGTCGTGGTGAACTCGTCGATTGCCCAGTCGCCGTTGAAGCGGCCGAGGCCTGAGTTCTTCTCTCCGCCAAATGGTACATTCGGTGCATCGCCAACTGGAATGTCGTTGACGTGTGCCATGCCGGAGTGAATGCGGCGAGCGAACTGTACGCCCCGCTCAAGATCCCCTGAGAACACGGCGGCTGATAGGCCGAAGTGCGTGGCGTTAGCCAGTTCCAGTGCATGTTCAGCATCACGAGCCCTGATAAGCCCAGCGATCGGGCCAAAAATTTCCTCATACGCCAGCTCCATCTCCGGCTTCACCTCAGTGAAAACGTGAGGGGCGAACACTAAACCACGGGATTCCCCTGCGTAGGAAAGCTGCGCTCCCTCGCGCTTGGCCTGCTCAACCTTTTGTGAAAGGCCATTGAACTGCTTCTGATTGATAACCGGGCCGACAGCGGTTTTTGGATCGTTAGGGTCACCGACTACGAGGTTGCTAACCCGGTCGATAAAACGGGTCGCGAAGGAATCGTAAATGGAGTCTTCAACGATGATCCTGTTGATTGCCATGCAGATTTGTCCTTGATGCAGGAATTTCCCTACAACGGCTGCATGAACTGCTTGTTCTAGGTCGGCATCAGCCAACACTACGAACGGGTTGTTACCGCCAAGCTCCAAGGCAACATGCTTCAAATGTTCCCCGCTGCTGGCTTGGCGAGCGATATTCTGCCCGACCGGAGTCGAACCTGTGAATGAGATGAAGCTTGGTACCGGATGAAGTACAAAATCATCGCCGATCTCGGCACCGGAACCCACCACCACGCTTAGCACGCCGGCGGGCAGTCCTGCCTCTTCGAAAATACGTGCGAGGAGCAGCCCCCCGGTTACCGGCGTATCGCTGGCTGGCTTGACCACTACGGCGTTACCCAGCGCGAGAGCTGGGGCCAGCGAGCGTTGAGTCAGATGGAAGGGGAAATTCCAGGGACTGATTACCCCGACTACACCCAAGGGCCGACGATAGACCCTGCTTTCTTTATTTGGAACGTCCGATTCTACGATGCGACCATGTACTCGGCTTGGGAACGAAGCCGCTTCCAAGGTGATCGCTTTAGCTGAGGCCCATTCAATTTCGGCCTTAACTCGGGTACTGCCGGACTCGGCAATGATCCAATCTACCAGCTCTTCATGCCGCTCATCAAAAATCTGTGCTGCGCGCAGCATCACAGAAGCGCGTGCGGATGGCCCAAGCGCAGCCCATGCAATCTGAGCTTCGAAGGCCATTTTATATGCTTGGTTGAGGTCATCCTTGTTAGCGAGGGGGATTTCAAGCAGGGGCTGTTGCGTGTAGGGATTGCTCACCGTCATTGAGCGCCCCGAGCGTCCTTCGGTCCAGCTACCGGCGATCAGTTGAAGGTTCAATCCTGTGTAGGGCTGTGGCTTGTTCATTGTTGTCTCCAAAGGAATGTGGGCTAGCCAAAATGGTGGCCAGGAACCCCCAAGATACAGGGGGTTCATTTCATGGCTTCAGGGGGGAGAGGTGGTCAAGAGAGAGCAGGGGTAACCGGAAATTTGCCCTTGGCGCGCATGCCGTTGATTACACCCAGTGACGCTGCAAGCAGTACCAGCCAAGGGAATAAGGTGACCAATCCTTCTTTAGTACCGGTAAGCTCCCCAAAATTCTGAACGGCGAGGATGACCGCGGCCAAGAGGCCAAATCCACCCAATGCGGGAGCAATTAGACCCTGCCAAACACTGCATTTTCGGGTTTTGAGCGTGAAGCCCACGACGGCCGCTGCTCCGAGGGTTTGAAGTGCAAGTACTGCTAATGTCCCGAGGCCCACCATCCACATGTAAAGGTGCTGAATGGGATCGGCGTTACTAATCATGAATGCGCCCACCACCAACACCGTAGCACCGGACAAAACAACGCTGGCTACGTGGGGGCTGGCGTGCTTAGGGTGTACCTGGCATAGCTGGTGCGGGACAAAGTGGCTACGTGCAAGTGCGTAAAGATAGCGACTTAAGGCGTTATGGAAGGAAAGCAGTACCGCAAAGACGCTAGTGACCACTAGGAGTTTCATAATTTCTGTCGAAAGCGCACCCACATATTTAGTGTTGGCGTTGAATACAAAGTTAATCATGTCAGCGCCAGCCACAGCTTGTACATCGCTGTTTGCATAGGCCAGCCCCAAGCACCAAGTGGTCAAAGTGTAGAAAATCCCGATAATCGCAATAGCTACGTAGGTGGCTAGCGGAACCGTACGGTTAGGATTCTTGGCCTCTTCTCCGTAAATGGTTGTGGACTCAAAACCTACAAAACAGCAGAACGCGAACATCAGGGCTACGCCCATTCCGGGCGTGAAAATATCGGAGGGCATGAAGCCTTTCCAGGTGAAATCCTTTGCCTCAGTTTGGGCAATCACCGCGACATCGAAAACGATCAATACGAGGATCTCGAACACCATCAGTACGCCCAGCACTTTGGCTGAGACCTTGACGTCCATGTAACCAAAGATACCTACAAGGCCGATGACAAGCACGGCCACGATCCGCCAGTCCATTTGAAATCCGGCAAATGATGAGATCAGATCCGCACCAAATGCGGCGAATTGCCCATAGATGCCCGTCAACATTGCTACGTAAGCCAACAGTGCGATGCCACCGGCTGCATTCCCTGCTGGGCGCCCTAAGCCATGGGTGACAAGCTCAGCGAAGCCGCCAGCGCTGATGACATGCCTGCTCATAGCAGCGAACCCGATCGCGAACAAAAGCAGCACCAGCGAAGCTATCAAATAAATTCCTGGAGCACCGGCACCTCCCATTGCGAACACCACTGGACCGGCTCCCAGGGTAGCGCCAAGCGGAGCAGCTGCCGCGATTACAAAAAATACGATGTCTGAGACACCGAGAGACTTGGGTTTCAGCCCTTTTTGCGCTGAATCATTTTGCATACAGGCCTCCCTCACGCAGGTGGGGTTATGAGTTGTTATTGGTAAGTCGATTCTTCGCCGGCTTGGCAATGCTGGCAATCCTGAAACCCTGATCGTTCGATCCATGGGGCTGATTGAGCTGAACCGGATCCGGAGAGGCTCAGCCCTGTGCTCGGACCGTTGGCATCCCAAGCCTGATGCCAGCATCTCAATCGGTGATTGATCAATCATCAGCGTAGCGTTGCCAGATCCCCGCTTGAGTCAAAAAATCGACTGACTACCAAGCTGACTCTGGGCTCGGTGGCGCTCTCGGCTGCCGTCGTGCGCGCGCGGCCTTGGGCTGATGATGACCTGCCAACAATACAAAAATATAGGGGCACCTCGTGATGCTAAAAATAAGCGCCAAGAAAACGGTATACACTGCAATTACCATCTCCGCACTGACGGGGGGCGGGGTGCCTGAAGCTAAAGCTTATGAGGTAATTAATGAAGGCGGAAAAGTCCTGAACGCTGACCTTGAGGCTATATTCGCAATGATGCATAGCGACGAAAGTTATGCAACTACGGGCACCCGTAATGCAGGTTCAGTAAATTGGCGCGAAGGGTATATAAAGTATGGCCTTAGCGGCAGCGCCGAGATTCGGGGCGGGTCATCTATCTATGCAAAATTCAACCTTCTTTCATCGGGTACCTGGGGAGATGGCGACGCTGCTGGATTCACCACGGGGGGGGAGCGTCGAACCGCGTTGGAAGATGCATACTTCGGCTGGCGTTCCGGGAAAGTTTTCAGTGCCCTAGGTGAAGATGGTATTGATATTTCAACCGGCCGCCAGGAGATTGTTGTTGGCGACGGATTCCTCATCAAGGGCGATGCGCTTAATTTCGGGGACGTCGATTTAGGCGATAATTATGATCGTGGCGGCGCTTACTATTTAGCATCCCGGAAGGCTTTCGATAAAACAGCAGTCTTGAGGGTGGGGGGTAAAAAGGGTTGGCGTGGTGACTTAATGTGGCTGGCGTCTGATAATAGAGCGCAAGCCGAAACGGAGCTGGCTGTAGCGACAATGGAACACGTTGCCGACGAGGGAACCTTGGGCCTGACGTACATCCGAGGCCTGGACGTGAATAAGCGATTTGCATCTCCTTTCCAATTGGAAAGAGATGGAATGGAGACAGTGAGTATACGCGGCACAGGTTCACTCGGCATAGAAGACCTAAATCTTGCATTTGAATACGCTACCCAAGATAAAGACAGCGGTATTGAAAATGCTTGGTACCTTGAAGGAAACTGGAAATTTTCGAGCATCCCTTGGGAACCAGTTGCGACCTACCGATACAGCCGGTTTACTGAAGATTTTGATCCATTGTTTTATGGTCTGAGCCGTGGATATGGTACATGGTTTCAAGGTGAAGTCGCTTCTAACTATGCCGGACCATTCAATACAAATACCCGCGTCCATCACGTTGGTTTGAAGGCGACGCCAACGGAAAGCCTAACCGTGGGTGCGCTGTATTTCAATTTTAATCCAATAGATCGGGATTTAGGTAATCTGGGAGGGAATGAGGTAGATGTGTACGCCGAGTGGATGGTAAACGACCATCTAATGATTAGCCCTGTGGTTGGTTTTTATAGGCCTGATCACTCGGCCACAAATGGAGGACTCCAGCTGGGCTCTAATGACACAAACTCTTACTTTCAGTTAATAGTAGGCACATTTTTCTGACGTTATTTGCTATAAAACGATCTAACAGCACAGCGGTTAAAGCTCAGCCAAGCAGGTATCGTACGGTTGGCCCAATTTTGGTGCCTAATGGCCCTTGGGCCACCTACGGTCCTGCTATGGTTAAGAGATAATTTTGGTTTAGGTCGTTCACCCAATGGAGTCTAAATTTGAACCTTCCAGATAGTCTTAAAAACGTAGCTTTTGTCGCATCTGTTGTCGCCGCTGCGGGATGTACAACAGAAGGCGATGAGCATTCACCCGGCGCAGCCGATACGTCCGTTCAGGTGGTCAAATTTCAGCTTGTGCGCAACGCTACAATGAAACTCACCTATGGTGAAACCACCTTCCTAATCGACCCGATGTTAGCTGAAAAGGGGGCGTACAAAGGTTTTTCTGGCACACCAAGAAGCGAATTGCGCAATCCTCTCGTCGAGTTGCCAATTCCTATCGACGAAATTCTCAAAGCTGACGCCATTATTTTAACTCACTTGCATGAAGACCATTGGGATGAAGCGGCTAAACGGATAGTGCCACGCAGCATGCCGATCTTTACACAAAATGAAGATGACGCTGAGGCAGTGCGAGCAGATGGATTCTCAAACGTCAGCGTGTTGACAGGCACAGGCGCCAACTTCAAAGGTACCCAGTTAATAAAAACTGTAGCGCAACATGGTAGTGCTCAGATGTACACCATCCCTCAAGTGAGTAAGGTGCTTGGGCAGGTAATGGGAATCGTATTCCAGCATGAGGGTTATAAGACAGCCTACGTGGTGGGGGATAGTATCTGGACACCTAAAGTAGAAGAGGTCTTGACTAAATATAAACCTGGTGTGGTTTTTCTCAACACCGGCTACGCCCAGATTGATGGATTCAAAGGCTCCATCATCATGGGGAAGGAAGACCTGTATCGTGCTTATAATTTTGCACCGCAAGCTAAGATCGTAGGCATCCATATGGAGGCTGTAAACCACGCGTTGCTTACGCGTAGAGAGCTTAAAGAGTATATTGTGGAGAAGGGTATGGACTCAACTAGAGCGCTGGTGCCTTTGGATGGTCAGCGCTATAATTTCTGAATTTAATAATGCGCTGGATTTCAATCCAGCGCTATCGAGTGGCGAGTATGAAGCCTTCAACTGTTGCGGTGGTGGTATACGATAGCTTTAGCCCATTTCATTTAGCTGTTCCCTGTCTCATATTTGGAAATGACATATTGGCGGGTGAGCGACAATTTGACCTCAAAATATGCTCAGATTTTGACGGCCCTGTGATTAACGATTGAATCGCCCCAGGTTTCGTAGACACCTCCAAGCCTCATAATGAGGCCCAAATAGGAGGTGCCATGAGTCGTCAGCGTTACCCCGAAGAATTCAAGATCGAAGCGGTCAAGCAAGTGACCGAAAAAGGCAAACCTGTGGCCGATGTCGCCCAGCGCCTAGGCATGTCCGTGCACAGCCTCTACGCCTGGATCAAGGTCTACAGCAAGCCCCAAGAACAGCGTCAGCAAGATAACGATCAGCAGGCCGAACTGCGCAAGCTACGCGCTGAACTCAAGCGCGTGACTGAAGAGCGAGACATCTTAAAAAAGGCCGCCGCGTACTTTGCCAAGGAGTGCGGCTGAAGTACGCCTTCATCAAGAAGCACTCGACTGATTATCCGGTGCGGCGCCTTTGCCAAACCCTCAAGGTGCACCCCAGCGGCTACTACGCCTGGCTGGCCGAGCCTCAATCTGCCCGAGCAAAGGAAGATCAACGCCTGCTTGGTTTGATCAAACACGCTTGGCTAGAAAGCGGAGGTGTATACGGCTACCGCAAAATCCACGATGACCTGCGTGAGCTGGGAGAGGAATGCGGTCGAAATCGGGTCGGGCGCTTGATGCGGACGGAGGGGCTGCGTTCGCAAACGGGCTATCGGCGGCGTGCAGGGTTTTACGGCGGAAAACCAACAGTGGCCTCGCCCAACCTCCTCGCGCGGCAGTTCAAGGTCAGTGAGCCGAACAAGGTCTGGGTGACAGATATCACTTACATCCGCACCTATGAAGGATGGCTCTATCTGGCGGTAGTGCTGGATCTGTTCTCACGCCAAGTCATTGGTTGGTCAATGAAGCCAAGGATGTGCAGCGACCTGGCTATCGACGCAATGTTGATGGCTGTGTGGCGACGCAAGCCACAGCAGCAAGTGATGATTCACTCAGATCAAGGTAGTCAGTTCAGTAGCTCAGATTGGCAAAGCTTCTTGAAGGCTAACAATGTAATCAGCAGTATGAGCCGGCGGGGAAACTGCCACGACAATGCCGTGGCCGAGAGCTTTTTCCAGCTTTTGAAGCGGGAGCGAATCCGACGAAAGATCTACACAACCCGTGAAGAAGCCCGAAGTGATATTTTCGATTACATCGAAATGTTCTATAACCCTAAACGCCGACACAGCAGTGCTATGCAGCTGTCTCCAATAGAGTATGAGAGACGCTATTTCCTGAGCTTGGAGGGTGTCTAGGAAACCTGGGGCGATTCACTCTGACCTAATCGGTTTGCTTCATTTTTTCGCTCCGCCTCTTCGGTGTGTCAGCTCATGGTGTGCAGCTTCTATCACGTAGGGGCGGTGGCTCGTGATCGCTCAAAGCCGAACGCTTGGTCACCTTGAGTGATCCGGTTGGGAGTTGTATAGTCTGTGAATCCGGATTTCATTGAGGCATGCTATCTCCATCATCCCCGGATGGAGATTGACACAGGAAAACCGGTTGATCGCGGGATGGAGCGCTCCATCAGGTGGTTAACGACTGCCGCGGTCTTATGAGCCGGGGCGAGACATTGGTGACGTAAGGCTATGAGCCAGCCCGCGGCACTGGCAGCTTCGCTGCATGACTCGTCGCAAGGGGCGGGTTGAAGGCTACCTACTTGTCCTTTCGCGCAAGAGCGATAACGACGAGAGTGGCTGACGGTGCTTAGCCTTCTGGCTGTCGCGTGAGGGATACATGAAAGTTTTAATCTATTCTGATTTGCACCTCGAGTTTCAAGACTTCACGCCCCCCCAGATTGATCCGGATCTGGTGGTGCTGGCAGGAGACATTTCGGTGCGAGGTCAGGGGGTGTTGTGGGCAAATCAAACCTTCACTTGCCCCGTTATTTACGTCTGTGGGAACCACGAGCATTACAAGGGCAACATTGATCGAACGCTCAGCAAAATGCGTGACATGGCTGCGGCGCACGTACATGTCGTGGACAATCAAGTGCTCATTATTGGCAGCACGAGGTTTTTGGTAGGGACGGGGTGGACAGACTACACGGCCACGGGCGATTACAACGCTGCGATGAGGATTGGTACCGAGTGGATGTCGGATTTCAAGAGAATCAGGATCGGAGAGGGCTACAGGAAGCTTCGCCCCGTCGATCTTATCGCTCGGAACATCGTCGCGCGTGAGTTTTTTGCGGGAGAGCTCTCTAAGCAATTTGAAGGGAGGACAGTCGCTATCACCCATCACTGCCCGATCCAGGAAGTAGCAGGTGAGGGCCATGATGGCCATCTAGGTGCGGCTTATTTCAACCAGTGGCATGACCTAGTCAAGCAAGCTGACATCTGGATATTTGGCCACACGCATCACTCTGTGAATACGGTTGTCTCGGGGTGTCGGCTGATTTCAAACGCACGTGGATATCCAGGTGAGCGCACAGGATTTTCAGCTGATTTCACTATCGACCTCTGAGCTGGGCAGTGAACTATACGTGGAGCGATGTAGGATCAGTCGTCAACAGCCCGACATGGTCAAGCGGGGAGAGCTTGCACATCGGGCTGCGGAACAAATACCAGATGGGGCGGGCGCAGAGCTGCTAGACGATGCGCATTACTTACTGGTGAAGGCTGCGAACCGCTTATTGAAGCCGGCCACACGGCCTTCGGTCTTCGCTTTGCGTTCTTGGCCGGTGTAGACCGGGTGCGAGGCGCTGGAAACGTCGAGGGTCACATAGGGATAGGTTTTCCCATCGCTGTGCTCGTAGGTTTTCTCTGTGTCGATGGTGGAACCAATCAGCCAGAACGCATTGGCAGATACGTCGTGAAAAAGGACGGGGCGGTAGTCGGGATGAATGCCGGGTTTCATGATGGATCCTGCGTAATGATATAAGATAACATTTCAGATAATGACTCTCATTTCGCAGCTTGTCTAGATCTGAGCCAGGCGGTGATTAAGATCACTGAGGACTTTTCACCCACAGAGTGTCGCTGACAGGGCCCTCAGTACCCTTCCTCCCTAGCCGCGCAGCGTCGCTACTGGCGGTAAGCAGCCTGCAGGCTGGCTGGAGGTTCTGAAACCTCATCTTTCTGAGGTGAGTGGTCGCGTGGGCACCATATATCGTTTTGCTAATCCCTGGCGGTTTCCCTAGCAACCTATTGTTCCGTATCGGTTTTCTCTTCCGTTCTGGGCGTGATGTTTCATCTAAGAAAAAATCCAGGATGCACTGAGAATCGGTAAGTGGTACGTTATAACGTATCAATAAAATCCGAGGATGCCTTCTGACTATGCAAAAAACCTCGTTTAACTCGCTGCTAGCCATGCCGGCGTGGCACCGGCTGGTAGGGGTGGCTGCAGCCTTGGTTCCACTGTGGCTTGCGATAAGCTGGGCGGTGGCTTTGCCATGAATAGTGCAGCGATTCGCGTCGATAAGCTCTCGGTTTCGTACGGAGCTGCACCTGCTATTCGCGAGGTCACTGGGGTGTTTGAGCCCGGTAGCCTGACTGCGATTGCGGGCCCGAATGGAGCTGGTAAGTCAACGCTATTGAAGGCACTGATGGGCGAGATTGCTACCACAGGCTCCGTTGATCTCGGTGTTGTGCAGGCGCCTGACATTGGCTATCTACCCCAGGCATCTGCAATCGATCGAAGCTTCCCAATCACGGTCGCAGATGCGGTCTGTTTGGGTGCCTGGAAACACATCGGCGTGTTCGGCGGGCTCTCAATGAAGGGCACCGCTGTCATGCGTCAGGCACTCCAGGACGTCGGACTGGCTGGTATGGAAAGCCGGCCAATCAGTGATCTATCAGTAGGGCAGTTTCAGCGCGTTTTGTTTGCTCGATTACTGGTTCAGGATGCGCGCGTTATCGTGCTTGATGAGCCGTTCACTGCGGTCGATTCGCGCACCATTCATGACCTGACGCAGCTAATTCTAAGATGGAAGCAGGATGGCAGAACCGTCATAGCGGTATTGCATGACTTTGATCAGATCAGATCGACCTTCCCACAAACGCTACTGCTATCCCACAGGGTTGTCGCGTGGGGGAGCACTGAGGATGTGCTCACAGAAAGCAACTTGAGCAAGGCTCGAGCCCTGGCCGAATGCTGGGATGTTTCCACTGATCAAGAGCGGCGGGTGGCATGACGGTTATCTCTTTGCTCATATCGCCATTCACTGAATACGGCTTTATGCGACGCGCGTTAGTAGCAACCCTCGCTATCGGTTTGAGCTCGGGCCCTGTGGGCGTCTTGTTAATGCTCAGGCGTATGAGTCTCGTAGGGGATGCCATGAGCCACGCCGTGCTACCTGGCGCTGCAATTGGCTTCATGATTGCTGGCGGACTTTCGCTACCGGCAATGGGGCTGGGCGGCTTGATAGCAGGGTTGAGCGTCGCTCTGCTCTCGGGACTGGTAAGCCGGATTACCTCTCTTCGAGAGGATGCAAGCTTTGCCAGTTTCTACCTCACATCCTTGGCCCTGGGCGTCATGATTGTGTCCTTGCGTGGGTCGAATATTGATCTGCTACATGTCTTGTTTGGCACTATTTTGGCCATTGATAGTCAGGCGCTGTTTCTAGTGGGAGGGATTACATCATTTACCTTGCTTGTGCTCGCTCTCGTATACAGACCACTGATTGTAGAGTGCATTGATCCTGGATTTTTGCGAGCTGTTGGAGGGCGAGGTGCCCTGTATCACTTCATCTTCCTGCTTCTCGTAGTACTCAATTTGGTTGCTGGCTTTCAGACCCTGGGTACATTGATGGCGGTTGGGATGATGATGCTTCCGGCTGCCACAGCTCAACTGTTGTCTAAACGCTTGCCGTCAATGTTGATGATCGCGGCGGCGAGCGCGGCCATTTCCGGGTACGTGGGGTTACTGGTTTCTTACTATTTGAGCGTTGCATCAGGGCCTACCATCATTTTAGTGAATAGCCTGATCTACGTGCTGGCACTCCTATTCGGCCCTCATGGTTTCATGTGGCGAATTGTCCGCCCTATTTCGCGTACCCGGTAATAATAAGGAGACAAAATGCGATTTTCCCGGTCTTTGTTGGCGTTGATCAGCTCTATTGGGCTGCTGGCTGTCACGTTACCAGCCACCGCCAAAACACTGAACGTTGTTGCCAGTTTCACCGTATTGGCCGATGTCGTGAAGAATGTGGGGGGCGATGGTGTGAATGTCACAAGCCTGGTGCCGCCCAATGGGGATCCTCATGATTTCGAGCCATCCCCGAGGGATGCTAGGGCTCTCAAAGAGGCTGATGTCACTTTCCTCAGTGGCTTAGGTTTGGAGAGCTGGTTCGAGAGACTGGCTCGCGCATCAGGTAGCCAGAAGAGCCCGGTAGTAGTTTCGGATGGGATTGAAACTCACACATTTGTTGAGGATGAGAAAACGATCACTGATCCACATGTCTGGAACAGTGCTTCGAACGTAAAGGTATGGGTAGCTCGCATTGAGTCCGAGCTGAGTAAAGCTGACCCGTCACAGGCAGAGGTGTTTCATGCCAATGCGCAGCGCTACGTGGGGAAGCTCAATGCTCTGAATCAGCGTATCAGCATGCACCTTGCTGAGGTTCCTTTGGATCAGCGTAAGGTACTCACCAGTCATGATGCCTTCGGATACTATGCCAAAGAGTATGGTGTGACGTTCTTGTCCCCACTCGGCTTGTCGACAGAAACTGAAGCTTCTGCAGCAGACGTAGCACAGCTCATCGATCAGATCAAAAGTGAAGATGTCAAGGTTTACTTCATCGAAAATTCGAATGACTCCCGGCTAGTTAAGCAGATTGCCAGCGCAACGGGCGCTGTTGCCGGCGGAGAGCTCTACCCTGAGTCGCTTTCTGATGAGAAAGGGCCGGTACCTACTTATCTGAAAATGATGGAGTACAACACGCAGCAAATGGTGAAAGCTTTCAAAAAGTGAGTAGCAGCTGATTAGCGTCCACTTAGGTGAGCGGTATGCGAAGCGTCGCTCAGCTAAGGGGCTTCTAGGCATGGAGGGGGATAGCCCCCGACTGTTTAGTGGGGAGGCGTGTCGTTTTCCTTCACTTGCTGCAGAGGTTGAAGTCACTCAAACGGGCAATGGATTTGCCTCTGCGCTTGGTAAGCCGATCTGGGTCATCCGCAAATGCGGGTGGCCTGGAGGGGAAGGTAGCGTGCCTATGGCAATGTATGAATGAATCTGGATCTGCTTTGATTACTTGTAGCTCTGCGCCAATGAGCGGAAATCAAGAGCCATCGGATGATGATTCATGAATTTTGTAAAATATTGTTACATTATTTAGGGCGCTAAAATATAGCATCGCATGCCTCTTGAAAGATCGTCTCGGTAGAAATAAGATCGACTTGCAGCATCTAATTTTGACTTTATTACTGAGGTGAATCTTATGGCGCTAAAACCAGGCCCAAAGCCTATTGCCAAATCAACCGGTGAAGTGGACAAGCGTCGCCGTGACAATAAAGATACGCCAGGTAACAATCCTGACTTGAAGCCTAGCAAGTCTTCAAAGAAATAGGTTTTCGCTGGCAGAAGCTACTGCAATGGTAGCTTTTGTCGAAGCATTCAGCTTTATAAACTCTGCATTCGACCGAGTTACCTTTTCGCAAAAAATCTAAGTGAGTGCATTTTTCGGCTGCTGTCTGTCCCCACCGGAAGTTTAGGTCGAAAGCTTTCAGGTGTTGCCGTCCGCTTTCGCACTCGAAGCTCATCAACGCTGCACATAGCCTTGTTTGGCACCGTGTGAACCAATCGCTTGAAGACGCTCTTTCTACTGTACGAGCTAGGCCGAGGACGCGTTACCGCCATTTGTCCCTTAGAAATGCGGGACATCAATCTTCGAGTGAATGCCACAGCCGGCCAACAGTTGATTTGGGCATGCCCAGTCTCAAGCTCACGGATTTCTGTGTCTCACCTGCAGCTTTTGCCTGGCGAATAGCCTCTAGTGTCGTGAGCGGGTAGTTCGTTTTCTAACGCGCAACGGTATACTGTG